>CAJXUM010000096.1 GCA_913060855.1 uncultured Lewinella sp.
GAGATCAGCCTCGGTCTCGTGGGCTCGGAGATGTGTATAAGAGACAGGGATGGCTCAGGCAATACTTGAGTGTGAGTTGCGTATTTTCTTCTATATCAGGGCCGTCCATCGGTTGTAAGAAGAAATGCTCAAAGTTCAAGTCTTCAAATTGAGCGGGAGCCGCGCCCGCCTGCGGATATACCAATTTTAACTCATTCCCCTTGGTGATTAGCAAGGTCGTGTTGGCCTTGGGGCTTACGCATATCCAATCTAAACCAGGAGGGGCTAAGATAGTGCCGTTAGTTTCTACGGCTACTTCAAACCCTTGGGCATGTAAGGCATCAATCAATGCGCTATCTAGCTGTAGCATGGGTTCCCCGCCGGTACACACCACATAAGGTGTTCCATTGGTATCCTTGGGCCAAAACTGCTTTACCTGTTCTGCTAAACTTTCAGCCGTTTCGAATTTTCCACCATTGAGACCGTCTGTCCCCCAGAAATCCGTATCACAAAACTTACAAATGGCTTTGTGCCGATCTTCTTCCCTGCCACTCCACAGATTACAGCCAGAAAAACGGAGAAAAACGGCTCCTCTTCCCGCATGGCCACCTTCCCCTTGCAGGGTATAATACATCTCTTTTACCTTATAACTACTCATGGACTGATATTCCTTTTTTTTGCAAAAAGACGGAGAAAAAATTGATTCTTTTATTTCCGTCATACTACAAAGGTATAATTCGCAACATTATTTGTACCCGCAACGTTCATTTTTTTACCTTTGTCCGTTGCTTGCCAGCAAGGTGATGCAACTTTAATCTATTGAAGACGTTTCTTAAGCAGATCACGAATACACATTATGCAGTTTGTATACCCAAGCTTTTTATTTGCGCTCCTGGCCCTGGCAATTCCAATTATTATTCACCTGTTTTATTTCCGTCGGTTCAAGAAGGTCTATTTTACTAATGTTCGCTTTTTGAAAGAGGTCAAAGAGGAAACAAGTGCTCGTTCTAAATTACGGAATCTATTGGTCTTAGCCATGCGCCTATTGGCCCTTGGTTTACTTGTTTTCGCCTTTGCTCAACCCTTTATTCCCAGAGATGTAGAAGTGAAAACAGGCCAGAAAGCAGTCAGTGTTTTCCTGGATAACTCTTTTTCTATGAATGCCCTAAGCGAGGATGCGGCATTGATGGATAAAGCCAAGCAACGGGCTAAAGAGATAGTGGCAGCCTATAGTGTGGAAGATCAATTTCAAATCTTGAGTAACGATTTTGAAGGGCGCCATCAGCGAATGGTCAGCCAAGAGGATGCACTGAACCTAATTGAAGAAATTACGTCAAGCCCAAGTGTGAAAAAGCTTTCACAAGTGTTGGGTCGTCAGCAGCAAGCATTGAACACAAGTACTTTAGAGAACTTTGTCGTGTATCAAATCTCTGATTTTCAAAAAAACATCACAGACTTATCTACTTACACCGATACACTAACGGAATTAAACCTAATTCCCTTGCAATCGGTAGAAGAAAGAAATATCAGCATAGATTCTGCTTGGTTTGAGTCGCCTGTTCAGATGTTGAATCAGACCAATCCATTAATGGTCAAGGTAAGAAACCTAAGTGCAGAGAATGCGGAAAATATTCGCCTGTCTATCAACTATGATGGACAAACCAAACCCGTAGGAACTTTATCTATTCCTGCCAATTCCTCTCTTATCGATACTGTTAACTTTACAGTAAATAGAACCGGTTGGTATACTGCAGAATTGGCTATTACAGATTTTCCTGTCCAATTTGATGACAAATACTTTGTGTCCTTCAATGTGGCAGAGAAGATCAATGTACTGGTAGTCAATGAATCCACTCCAAATCGTTACCTGGAAGCAGCATTTAAGGGCATTAGTTATTTCAACTTGACCAGCTTATCTAGCCAGAATTTGGATTATTCTAGTTTTTCTAACTACCAGATGATCGTTTTGAATGGCCTGAATACGATTTCTTCGGGTTTTTCATTTGAGTTGCAGGAGTATATAAAGGAAGGGGGCAATCTATTGGCCTTTCCAGGAAGGAATGCCAGTGTACCGTCTTACCAATCTTTTTTACAGGCAATTCCCGCCAATGAGTTGATGTCCTGGCAAGAAGGAAGCCAGCAAGTTGGAAATATAAATACGGAAGAATTTATATTCAATGATGTATTCGAAAATCGAAGCGCCAATTTGAATTTGCCCCAATCCAATGGCAATTTCAAGACCACTAATTATAGCAGTCGACAAGAAGAAATGTTGATGACTTATCGGGATGGATCTCCCTTTTTGTCGAAATATCAATCAGGTAAAGGCCATTTGTATTTTTGCACAGCCCCGTTGAATGAGGAATGGAATAATCTAGTCCGAAATGGAGAAATCTTTATTCCCATGTTGTACAAGATGTCGATTTCTGCGGGAGAAAGCCGGCCAATAGCCTATACGATTGGTAAGAATGATTTGATTCAATCCAATCACCAGGGGAGCAGTGGCGATATCGTGTATAAATTACAGGGCGGGGGAGAAGAGTTTATTCCCGAACAGCGAATTGTGGGCTCAACGGTCTTTTTAAGCCTCAATAATCAGCTAAGATCAGCGGGTTTTTATCAATTGTTTTTGAATGAGGAAAATATCCTAGACCGATTCGCTTTCAATTTTGATCGACAAGAATCCGTACTAACCTATTATACAAGTGATGAGCTCCAACAATTAGTAGGTGATCAAGCTAGTATCATCGGGACCCAGAATAATGAAGTATTGACCGCTAAAATTGCTGAACGCAGCCAGGGAGTCATTTTATGGCGCTGGTGTCTGATTTTTGCCTTGCTATTCTTATTAGCAGAAGTCTTACTGCTACGTTTTTGGCAGGTGTAAGTTTGTCCGGCTTAAAATTTGCGTTTGAAAACAGCAATTTATCAGTGGATAAGTATATTTTTGGCACAGATTCAAACTTTCAATAGACATTGCAGGGTATTTCGGCTAAGCCCATTGTCGTTCTTTAGCCATACAGAAATAGAACAACATAAGCTGGAAGGAAAACCAGTGACTTAGAACGAACTTACGCTTACAATGTTTTCAATCAAGAACCATTATTACCGGTATGAATTTACTGCTCAAGCGTTGTAAAATCATCGACCCATCTTCCGCTCACCACGATACTGTACAAGATGTGTTCATTAGTGAAGGCAAAATTAAGACTATCGGTGCTGACCTTAAAGTCACTGCCGATCAAGTCGTAGATCGCGCCGGGATAGAACTATATCCAGGGTGGCTGGATATCGGTGTCCACTCAGGTGATCCAGGATTTGAACATCGAGATGATCTGGCTTCAATTGCACAAGCTGCGGCTGCGGGTGGTTTCACCGGTATTGTGACTTTCCCTAATACGCAACCGACGATCCAATCTAAGTCGGAGGTCATGTATATCCGGCAATCTGCCAAACCTTACCTAATTGATGTTTACCCAGCAGGCGCCTTGACACGGAATTGTAAGGGAGAGGAAATCACCGAGATGATTGATATGAATCGAGCTGGAGCGGTGGCTTTCACAGATGGTTTGCACCCGGTTTCACATACAGGTGTGTTTTTGCGTGCACTACAATATGTCAAAACCTTTGATGGGGTAGTCATACATCATGCCTATGATCATCAATTGGCCAAGGAAGGTCAATTGCATGAAGGATATACCAGCACGACATTGGGTATGCGGGGAATTCCATCTCTCGCAGAAGAAATAATGATACAACGAGATTTGAGCCTTTTGGCTTATGCCCAATCGCGTTTGCATTTGCACTGTATTTCAACCGCTGCGGCCGTAGATTTGGTTCGAGAGGCTAAGAAAAGGGGGTTAAAAGTGACGGCATCCGTGGCTTACCTTAACCTGGTTTTTACCGATGAAGATTTAGTAGGTTTCAATAGTGCGCTGAAAGTACTTCCGCCCTTGAGAGCCAAATCAGATCAGGAGGCGCTTATAGCAGGATTAGTGGATGGGACAATTGACTCAATTTGCACCAATCACGTGCCTTTGGAGGATGAAAGAAAGAAATTGGAATTTTCTTATGCAGATTTCGGCGCTAGTGGCTTGCAAACTTTATATAGTGGTTTGCGTACGCGTTTAGGGGATAAAATTAGCGCTGCTGTTCTGGCGGATAAACTAGCGCATGGACCTAGAAAGGTGTTGGGAATTAAGGAAGTAAGTATCTCGGAAGGGTCGTCCGCTCAGTTAACAATATGCCTCCCCGATGATCATTGGTCACTAGAAAGAAGCAACAATCAGTCTAAATCTCAAAATAACCCATTCTGGAAAGGAATCATGAAAGGAAAAATCCTAGGGCTAGTAAATGGCCAACAATCGATGATTTTCGAGTCTTAATCAGATTTTTTTTGTTGCTCGACGGGATTTTTGCATTTTTCGGTGATAATTGGATTAAAATGGATTTGGAAGTGGAATATTCCTCGGCGGTCAACGCTGAAGGCATAATCTTTTATACACACCTGACATAGTACTTCAAACTTACCTTCCGGAGACCTTCTCTCCTGTCTGTCTTTGATCCAGTATTACATCACCAACTCAACCACTTTAGTATGGATACCTTAGACAATCCGAACCGACTTATTGACCCTAGTAACGTCTCCTACCAAGGAATTTCTGTTCGACATGGGGCTTTCGCAGGACTGATTCTCATTGCGATTGGACTTATTGGAAACCTAACAGGACTTTCTGATCCAACCCAACCCTCTTCTGCCGCCAATTGGGTTCTGAATTTTGTAAATTGGGGGGTTATGATTGCCTTTATTGTGATGGCAGTCAAGAAACATCGCGATGAAGATTTAGGAGGGTTTATTACCTTTGGGCGTGCATTTGGTGTTTCTTTTTTGGCAATCCTAGTATTGTCGCTTATTACAACAGTATGGGTTTACATTTACTTTTCGTTTATCGACCCAGATGTAGCACAAACTATCATGGAAACCTCCTTGAGTCAACAAGGTATTGATGATGAAGACATGATGGAATCGATGGCCATGTGGTTTTCACCAGGAGCGATGGCAGTTTATGGCTTTTTGGGATCTTTATTCTTTGGGGTAATCATGTCATTGATTGTTGCGGCCGTCATGAAAAAAGATAACCCGGCTCTCGCTTAGGATCATTTAAATACTTAGACCATCAAATTTGGGTAGGTTATTTTGGCACTAGACGAGGCAAAACACACAGGCACAGCCATAAGCTACGGCGTCCCGATAATTATCGGAATTTCAACGAAGCATAGTGTCGAAAGGCGCCGTTAAAATGTCGAAGTTGTTATTTAAAAGACCTTTAATTGATGATGAAGCAAGCTAGTATAAGATATGGACTAATAGCAGGGGTAGGCGTAGTCGCCTACTTCCTGCTGTTTTATTTGATCAAGCCCGGACTGGTCTTGAATCCTTACGTTTGGTGGATATCTCTGATCATTTACCTGTGGGCGATGCTCCAGGCAGCTAAAATCGAAGGAGAATCCGATTCCTTTTTGAGTTTTCTCAAGCCGGCCTTTGCCGTCTTCGTGATGGGAAATGCCTTTTTTTATTGTTTTTATTACTATCTTTTTGGAGTTTACGACCCATCTCTGGTAGATTTGCAGCGAGAAATGATGGCGGCCAGTCCAAGGGCACCTGAAAATCTAGATGAACTAGATCTTTCGGTGACTTTTAACAAGGTTTTCTTTGCCTATTGCAGTAGCCTAATTGCAGGCTTTTTATATGCTTTAGGGATCGCCTACTTGGCCCGTCAAGCGAAATAAATGAGCATATGAATCTATCAGTAGTCATTCCTTTACTAAATGAGGAAGAGTCGCTACCCGAATTGGAAGCCTGGATTCGCCGCGTTGTAGAACCCTTATCCTGGTCCTATGAAATTGTGATGGTAGACGACGGTAGCAAAGATACCTCCTGGCAAGTCATCGAAGATTTAGCCCGAAAGAATCCAAATGTCAAGGGCGTCAAGTTTCGAAGAAACTATGGGAAATCGGCTGCGCTGAATACTGGTTTTCAGGTTGCTGAGGGAGAGGTAATCATCACCATGGATGCTGACCTGCAAGATAGCCCGGAGGAAATTCCTGAATTATATCGAATGATCAAGGAAGAGGGCTTCGACCTCGTTTCTGGGTGGAAGAAAACTCGGCATGATCCTTTTTCTAAAACCTTTCCTTCCAAGTTTTTTAATGCAGCCACTAGATGGGTGAGTGATATTCAACTACACGATTTCAATTGTGGATTGAAAGCCTATCGCAAAGAGGTGATCAAAAGCATAGAGGTGTACGGTGAAATGCATCGCTATATTCCCTTAATTGCCAAAGGAGCAGGCTTTGGTGAAATCGGCGAAAAAGTAGTAGCACACCAGGCTCGAAAATATGGCTCCACTAAATTTGGTGGAATCAAGCGAGGGCTAATAGGCCTGCTCGACCTGATGTCCATTAGCTTTGTCGGGAAATTCAGTAAACGACCCATGCATTTCTTCGGATCCTTAGGCTTCTTTGCCAGTTTTGCGGGTTTTGTAATGTTGGTTTACTTGAGTATTCAGAAGCTCGTATATAATGAATATTTTATTACTGATCGGCCTTTGTTTTATTTAGGGATTCTCCTGCTAATCGTAGGTACGCAGCTATTTGTTACTGGATTTTTAGCAGAATTGGTCTCCCGAAATTCTCCCGATCGCAATACTTATTTGATAGAAAAAACGGTCAATGGGTAAAATTCTGATTTTATCGCCCGCCCATCCGCTCCGAGGGGGAATCGCCAGCTTTTCCGAGCGATTAGCTATGGAGTTGCAAGCCGAAGGCGATGAGGTGGTGATTTACTCTTTTAGCTTGCAGTATCCGGGTTTCCTATTTCCCGGTACGACTCAGTATAGCTCCGATCCTCCACCCGCGAATATTCAAATAGAAACCGTCGTCAATTCGGTCAACCCATTCAACTGGTTGAAAATTGGTCAGCGTATCAAAAAACTACGCCCTGATGTAGTAATTGTCAGGTATTGGTTACCCTTTATGGGACCGAGTTTAGGAACGATCTTGCGTTTGGCCAAAAGCAATGGACATACCCGAGTGATTGCCATTACAGACAATGTTATTCCACACGAAAAAAGACCTGGCGATCGCCTCTTTACTTCCTACTTTCTCAAAGCAGTAGATGGATGTGTGGTGATGTCTGGTGCCGTGAAAGATGATATTCGGACATTTACCAAGACTAAACCGGTGGCTTTCCTGCCTCATCCCATTTATGACAATTATGGTACAGCGGTAGATCGGAACACCGCACTGGAAGCGTTAAACCTGTCCCCATCTCATCAATATATCTTGTTTTTTGGGTTTATTCGAAAGTACAAAGGCCTTGACCTACTGTTGGAAGCGCTTGCTTTGCCAGCGGTCAAGGAATTAGGCATTAAATTGATTGTGGCAGGTGAGTATTACGATCAAGCGAGTGTTTATGAAGAGATCATAGCCAAAAATCAATTGGAAGAGGACGTTATTTTGAGAACACAATTTATTGGGAATGAAGCGGTGAAGTATTATTTTGCTGCCGCATCTTTGGTGGTTCAACCTTATCGCTCGGCTACACAAAGTGGAATTTCTCAAATTGCGTATCATTTTGAAAAGCCAATGATCGTGACCCGTGTTGGAGGCTTACCCGAGATTGTGAAAGATGGGAAAGAAGGATATATCGTAGAGGTATCACCCGAGGCTATAGCTGATGCATTAGTCGACTTTTTTACGCAGCAAAGAGGACCTGAATTTGTGCCTCATTTAGCTAAAGCAAAAGAACGATTCTCTTGGGAGAATATGACAGCTGGAATTAAACAGCTAGCCAATCAATAGACTTCATGCTGAAATGGGGTGTAGAGGGATGGGAATTAAGATTTTTAAACGAGGTGAGGCTCGAAGAAGGAGCATAGCCAATAGCTAAGCGACTGATGAAGAACGAAGGCTTGCTTAAAAAGATAATTTAGCTCCCTACAAATCATTTTAGAATGAAGTCTAATAACTAACAAATAAACGGAAGATGGCAAATTCTGATAAGACAGAAAATCAGGTACTGGGGAAATCTATCCTCATATCAGGAATAAGTATTGCAGTCCTTTTGGTCATACTAGATATCGTGAATCAAAAAGTCTTTCCGGAAACGACTAGTTGGACAAATGGAGTGAAAACTGGCGTAAGTTTACTGGTGTTTTGGCTAGTCATTACCAGTACACTGCGTGCCATGAATAAGCTACGAAAAGACATGGATTGGTTCAAGCTGATCTTAGGAGGTGTGGGGATTGCAGCCTTGGGTATAACCTTATACTTACTGATCTTGCAGCTCTTGACTGCACTAGAGGTGAGCTGGGCAGAAAAGCCACGTTATGCTTTAGTGGGATTCTATTCAGCTGGCGCTTTTATTGTGTCTCTGCTGTCCTTAATCAACCTACGGATTAAAAGCAAAATGATCGGCAATGTGCTCGAATTTCTCGTGATCGCAGCCGTCGCTTTCCTGTTTTTCAAATTCTCTCAGTAATTCACCCATTCACCCATTCACCCATTCACTGCCTATGCATCCAAGGATCAAAGAAATGATTGCTCAAAGTATTGACGCCAAACAAGCCGTCTTAGCCGATGAGGAGCTGCTTCAGCAAATTGATGATATTGTTGGCGAATGTGTCAAGGTATTCCAACAAGGAGGGAAAGTCCTTTTTTGTGGGAATGGAGGTAGCGCTGCTGACGCCCAACACTTAGCTACAGAGCTATCAGGCCGTTTTTACTTCGATCGTCCGCCGCTCTTTTCTGAAGCGCTAAATGCGAATACCGCTTTTATTACAGCAGTTGGAAATGACTACGGGTTTGATGAAATTTTTGCGCGAATGGCCAGAGCATCGGGTAGGGAAGGGGATGTACTTTTTGGACTCTCAACTAGTGGTAATTCAACTAATGTAATCAAGGCTTTAGATGCGGCTAAAGAAATTGGAATGAAAACGGTCGGTATGACCGGAGGAAAAGGAGGAAAGATGCTGGGCAAATGTGATTGGTTGATCCGGATACCCTCGGATGACACGCCCCGGATTCAAGAATGCCATATGATGATTGGCCATCTAATCTGTGAATTGGTAGAAGAAGGAATGTTTGGTGAGCAGAAAGCGGTAAAAGAATGAAACACCAAAGTAAACACACCCTTTTTCTCGATCGTGATGGCGTTATTAATGAGCGACTGCCTGGTGCTTATGTAAGCGATTGGGCAGATTTTCATTTCTTAGCAGGCGTACTAGACGCTATGACTATTTTTACGGACTATTTTGCACGGATAATTATTGTTACCAATCAGCAAGGAATTGGCAAGGGGCTGATGACAGAGCAGCAGTTGGATCTAATCCATCAAAAAATGGAAGCGACTATAAGACAGCATGGCGGCCAAGTTGATGGCATCTTCTTCTGTCCCGCACTTTCCAATGACCCTAATAATTGCCGTAAGCCCGCTCCGGCCATGGCCTTACAAGCACAAGCTGCTTTTCCGGAGATAGACTTTAGCCAATCGACGATGGTCGGCGATTCTATTTCCGATATTCGATTCGGGCACAACTTGGGTATGCGCACCATCTTAGTGGATACAAAAACAGATGAGCAGCAACAATGGCATTTACCTCATAACCAAGACTTAAAGCCTGATATGACAGTGGCAGATTTAGCTAGCTTCGCCGCTCGCCTTCCCCTTGATTACAGTAAGTTATAAGCCATTAACACCTTTTGCCAGACACTACAATTTTATTGGACCAAAAGGCAGCAAATGGGCGCGTTCTATTAGGTAGATAATAGGTAATTCTTACCTGCACTACATAATCGCCAGCCCAAGGAATCGGTACAACTCTGTCGGGTGATCCTGTTCCCCAACTCCATGTTCCATTAGGGTGTTCTGCGGTCCAGGTATAAACAACTCTTGCATTAGAGGGGGGCTTGATAGGGAGGCTTGAGACGAGTGAAATTTGGGCAGTGCTTTGGGGGCCGTAGCCCGCGCAAAAGGACTCGCCATTCATACATGAAATGGTAGCTCTCATTGTGGGATGACTAGTTAAGTTAGTAAACAATAGCAAACATGCTGCTGCTAAGATAAGCTTTCTCATCGTGTTGTAGGTTTGTGTAGGCAAAAAACTCATAGTATTTGCAGTTAATACCGCAAAAACTATACCTCTTAAATATATTTTTTAAATTCACATCTTAATCCCTCATATTGAGGGGCGTACTTGATAAATGGTGTAGAAAGAATAGGTCGCAATGCAGTCAAGTTCGGTATGGGGAAGTAGTTCTGGTAACTATTTTGATCGTTTCCTTCGCTGAGGGGAATTTATAACCCCTATCAAACGTTATTTATTGTGTATTATTCCCATATTGTGGGTGCTGGACTAATTATTATTTATTCAATACATGAAGCTTCCGCTTGTTTTCCTAGCCTTTGCTAATGACCAAGACAATCATCTTCCCTTGTTGGAAGAAGAGCGGAAAGCTATTACGGCCGAACTCATACCCTTAGCCAGTAAGCAATATTTTCAGCTATTCACGGAATCTTCTGCTACCACTGATGACATTAGTAGCTATGTGGCTGAATTCAAGGACAGAATTCTAATTTTCCATTATGGAGGCCATGCCGACAGTACCAAGCTCATTCTAGCAGATCAAACTGCCAATTCAGATGGATTGGCTCAATTACTGGGCTTACAGTCCGATTTGAAGTTGGTTTTTCTCAATGGGTGCTCCACCAGAGAACAGGTCGAACAGCTATTTGATGCAGGTATACCCGCCGTCATCGCAACGAGTGTTCCAATAGCAGATAGTTCAGCAAAGATATTTGCTGCGATTTTCTATAAAGCACTAGCTACCCGTCATGACCTTGAGTCCGCATTTAAATTAGCAGCAGCCGATTACCTAATGAAGGCTGGCGAATCGGTAGGTATCTATCGCGGTATTGGCGCTGCACCTGATCCCAAAGAGGGAATACCCTGGGGACTTTATATCCAAGAGTCGCAAGAGGCAGTATTACAATGGAAATTACCGATTGAAAGTAATGCGTCCATTATCGTCCGGGGCGCCGCGCTGTCTTACCAAGGTGGCCAAACCATCAACCAAAAACTCATAGAAAC
>CAJXUM010000097.1 GCA_913060855.1 uncultured Lewinella sp.
ATCAGCCTCGGTCTCGTGGGCTCGGAGATGTGTATAAGAGACAGGTGTAAAAGAACCATCGACTAGTAATGGTTGGCTGCAGCACAGTCTACGAGAAGGTTTGGGGAGGCAATTGAGGTCTGCCTAAACATTCTCTAATACTCAAACTCCATTTTCTCACTAGGGTAGCCAAATAAGCATTTCTCCTTAATCAAGGAAGCTACTTTGGTTGGAACTTGCGATTCCCAGCCTGTGTCACCGGCTTGAATCATCGTTAGTACCTCTTTTGAGAAAATATGTAAGAGATCGGAATTGAAGCCTTCTACATCTACGATTTGACTATTGTCGAGTAGGTGACGGTAAAGGAATTTAACGCCTTCAGGTATTGGTACATTTTGAGCCGTCATCAATTCGGCACTGCCTTCTTGCATGGCGGGGTAGACATATATCTTAACATTACTCGTGAACATCTCGCCAAAGGTGGCCAATAGACGACCATCCATATTTTGGTAGTATTTTTCGCTGATCACCTCTAGTAAGGGGCGAACACCAAGTACGATGCCGAGTTGTTGTACTTTAAAATCACCCAAGTAACCGATCAATTTCTGGTATTCTTCACAGTCCGAAACCACAACCGTCTGGCCCATGGCATTGAGTAGTTCTGCTCGATCGATAAAGTCGCGTTCATCTAATTCGCCTGTAGAGCGCAGGTTATCCAAGGTGATTTCGGTGAGTAAGAACGTACGTTGGGTATCAACTTTGGGGTCATTACGGAATTGCTGATAGCTCGTACGTATCATATCCATATTGACCAAAGTCGCTGGGCGGAAACTACCTCGAACGACTAGTACATTCTTACGATAAAGAAATTCAGAGCCATGTACATTGCGTCCATCGGGGCCAAACATAGCGACCTCTGTCAATTTATGTTTCACCAACCAAAGACTCAATAACCGATTGTCGACCTCATCAAAACTGGGACCCGTCAACCGAATCATATCGATTTTAACCCGGCCTTGGAGGCTATCCATCAATGACTCTATCAATAACTCGGGGTTATTGTGGTAAAAAAAGCAGCCATAAATGAGATTTACCCCTAGAATACCAATGGCTTGTTGCTGCAGCTGATTGTTTTTATCCCGCATTCGAACATGCAGGACGATATCATTGGGTTCACTATGTGGATCTAATTGAAAACGAATGCCCATCCAACCATCTCCTTTGATGGTTTTGGTATAGTTGATAGCTGAGATAGTATCAGCGAAAGCGAAGAAATTGGTCTCGGGTCTTTCATTCCGCAAGCGATAATCCATCAACTCATACTCGTGATCGAGCATCTTATAAATCCGCGCTTCGCAAACATATCTTCCACTCGCTTCCACACCGTATATTTGATCTGAGTACACCTTGTCGTAGGCTGACATGGTTTTGGCGATCGTCCCCGCTGCCGCTCCTACCTGGAAAAAATGACGTGCGACTTCCTGCCCGGCGCCAATTTCGGCAAAGGTGCCGTAAATGCTATCGTTGAGATTGATTTCGAGCGCTTTTTGTTCCGTTTCAAGTAACTGACGCATGAATTTCTTTGTAATGGTTTTTGAAGTAAAAGGGCTAGTGAACTGATTCTACAAAGGTAAAAAATATTACCTTCTTATTGGGAAGCTAGTGTTATAGTTTATATATCCCATTAACACGCTTCTCTATGAGGAATTCGACACTAATTGGCCTTGTTTTTATTGTTATCTACCATCCAAACGTTTCAGCTGGACAAGAAGTTGTTTTTCTAGCCACAGTAAAACTTCAATACGAGGAGAAGATGATTAGCCATCCCCCGACACAAAATTTTCCCAATTTTAAATAACTTTGGGGGAAAGGGTGGTCTGACCATCAATGCACCATCTAAATAAGATCTAGTATGACCAAAAAGATATTGCTGCTATTACCCATCTTTTGTTGGGCTCATCTTTTATTTTGTCAAGTACCTTCCAATCCTATCGGCATTAACCCATCTTCCTTGAAATGGCAACAGATCAAGACTGATAAAGTGCAAGTGATTTTTCCAGAAGGAAATGAAAAAGAAGCACAGCGAGTGGCCAATGTCGTGCACTATTTGTGGGAAAGGGATAATGCATCCATTGGGGAGAAGAAGAAAAAAGTAACGATTTTACTACAAAATCAGACAGTTATTCCCAATGGTTTTGTGACCGTGGGCCCCTTTCGTTCCGAGTTTTACTTGACCCCTCCTCAGTTTAATTGTACAACAGATTGGTTAGATATCTTGGCTATTCATGAGTATCGCCATGTGCAGCAATTCAGCAATTCAAGAAGAGGAATTACGCAATTCTTTAAATCTATCTTGGGGTCCTGGACCTGGGGTGGTTTCACTGCAACGGCTTTGCCTCGATGGTTTTTTGAAGGGGATGCAGTTGGCACAGAGACGGCCTTAACGACTTCGGGGCGAGGTCGATTACCGGCCTTTGATATGGAATACCGTGCACTCCGACTCAGTGACCTCAATTATACCTATGAAAAAGCATCGGCGGGATCGTTAAAAGACTTCGTACCTGATTGGTATGGCCTAGGTTATTACCTTACTACCCATGCCCGTACCCATTATGGGAAAGATATTTGGGGGAAAGTAGTGGAAGATGCGGTGCAATACAAGGGATTGCTTCGTCCTTTGAGTCATAGCTTGAAAAAGCATACAGGCTTAACGACTAGAGGTCTTTATCAAAATACCTTTGCAGAGTTGGATAGTATGTGGAAATCCCCCAATTCGAATCCTACGAATTATGCCGAAGCTACGCAATGGAATACTGAGAAGAAGAGGACGGTAACGGATTATACCAATCCTCAGTTTTGGAATAATGGGACCCTCATCGTCGAGAAAAGAGCTTATGATCAAAATCCAACCTATTACGAATTGGACAGTGAAGGCAATGAAAAGCGTATTACCCAATCGGGGCGATTGGTAGGAGCGCCTAATTCGACTTTGTCGGTAGGTGGACTGAAACTGATTTGGTCTGAATATGACTTTGATCTTCGCTGGGCTAATCGGACTTATTCGGTGATCCGTACTTTTGATCGAGGCAGTTATGCGAAAAAGCAGTTGACGAATAAATCAAAATATTTTTCACCGGCATTGAATAAAGCGGGCGATAGAATTGTGGCAGTCTCAACGGATGAGGCCCAAAATTACGCCTTGCATATCTTAGATGGAGATACAGGCAGTGTCCTAAAGGAGGTGCCTAACCCCAACAACTGGTTTTATATGTACCCTCGCTGGGTGGATGAGAATCGAGTGGTGGTAGTGGCGCAGAAAGGAGAGGCCAATGAACTGCAAATAGTGGATGTCAATACGGGAGAAACGACGGCCTTACTACCGGGTACCATACATCAAATCACGCACCCTATCAGCAAAGGGGACTATATCTATTTCTCGGCGGCTTATAGTGGTATCAATAATATTTATGCGGTAAAAATCGGGGAGCCTACGCTTTACCGATTGACGAATGATTTGCTGGGCGCTTTTCAACCGGCTATCTCACCTGATGAGAAAACCTTAGTGTATAGTTCATTTAATTCAGAGGGCTATAATATCATGAAACAATCCTTGGATCCCTCCCAATGGGAAGCCTTGGAATTGCCACCTACCTTTGGGATTACTTACTATGAAGCCTTAGCAGAACAAGAAGGAGGGAGTATTGTCAATAAAGTAGGGAATGAGGTTTTTCAGGTCAAGAAATTTAATAAGTTATCAGGATTGATCAATCCGCATAGTATTCTACCTACGGTCGAACATCCTTTATATGGAGCCAGTATTTTATCGGATAACAAATTTAGTACACTTTCAGCAGATGCAACGGCTTACTATAATATCAATGATAGAGAGTGGACGGTATTAGCAGGACTAAGTTACGCCGAGTATTTCCCGATTGTCAATGTCAATTACGCACGACTTAACCGGTCTTCTTTTTTTACCAATTTATCGAGTCTAAATGATACGACAATTCTCCAAACCGATTATATCGAGGAGTGGACAGAAGATCGCGTATCGGCAGGAATATCAATCCCATTGACCTTTACCAAAGGAAATGCTTTACACCGCTTGGATATCATCGGTAACTACCAAAACATATCTATAAATCCTGAGGGGAATTTTGATAGCCCGACCAGATCGAGTCGGGATTCTATACCCGTGGGTACCCAAGGCATTAATAGATTGAAGACTTATTATCGAGAACCCTTGGATAAGGTGAACTTTGATGCGCTGGATATTAGATTACTTTGGCGAAGTCTCGATCGGCGAGCTCGGCAACATTTGAATCCTACCTGGGGACTGGTATTGGATGGCCGTTACCGTACGACAATGGGGACCGAAGATTTTGCGACTGATGTGTTTCAGTTGCGCGGAGATGCCTATATGCCAGGTTTTGCGAGGACCCACAGTTTTTTCATTAATACCATGATGCAATCGCGGGGATATATAGATAACTATCGGTTTTCAGATTTCTTCGCCTATCCTCGAGGATACAATAGCATCTTAGCGGATAACTTTTATAAAATTGGCATTAATTATAGCTTACCCTTATGGTATCCCGATGTAGGTATTGGCTCTTTGGCTTTCGTAAAGCGAGTGAAGGCCAATCTGTTTTATGATTTCGGCCGGGCAGAAATCAAGGACCCTTTCGATATTAGTCGTAATGTTCGATCGATGGGCGTCGAATTAGGGTTTGATGTGCGCTTGATCCGCTTATTGGATCTCGATTTTGGTTTGCGCTATAGTTATTTATTGGATGAGAATTTGGCTCCAAATGGGCAGCAACATCAATTCGACTTCTTCCTGATTAGTATTGGAGGCTAAGTTTGCAATGAAGCTAGTAATAGGTCATCATTCGGCTTATGTCCAAGTTCTTACTAGCTTCATTATGAGCATTTATTAGGTACTATATAAGAGGACAATGGTTCAGTTTGGAGTGAATGAGATCATTAGTTTAGCCGCTTCCAAGTCCTTTAGCGTAAGAATACCCACCAGTTTATTCTCGTAGGTGATAGGTAGGCCGCTTAATTTGTGATCCGTTAAGATGGACGCCGCTTTTTCCAAACTATCCTTAGCATCTCCTGTGATGACATTCCTGATCATGATATCTCGAACTAGCAGTGAACTTGGGGTCTGATCTGCAGCGTACCTGGATAAGCCTCCATCGGTCAGGATGCCTACTAGTGCTCCCGCATAATTCTCTACTGGGAGGTGATGAATTTTCTTCCATGTCATCATTTGACTGGCCAATTCAATGCTGTCTTCTTCCCTGACACAGAAAATATCAGTACTCATAAGGTGTTCTACTAAGTGAGGTTTTCCTATTGCCTCCTCTGTTATAGCGGTAGCATCACAGGTCAATATAGGCCATTGACCAACGGGTGTATTGTCCGCTTGATGGCGAATCATTTGTTGGGTGAGTGCTTTTAAGCTCATTGCCTTACTTCGTTTCTTACTACAGTTTCGAAAGCTATGAACTTGCCAGTCGGTTCCTGTTTGCATTTTTTCTATCCGTTCGGCGATGATGCCTAGGTATTTATCAATATCGGCTTGATCCACCTGGCGTTTTTTGAGCCCCCTTTCCGCAATAGGAAGCAAAACGTCCAAGATTAATTCCTTAGCTGGTATTGCTTTGCCAAACCAATTAAATACACTGTTGAGTCCTGTTCGAGCAGCGCGTATAAAATTATCTTTAGCCAACCTGAAATCCATTTCCTGCCAAAAACTTTCCTGTTCTTGGCTTTGACCTTCCATCAGTCCTACCCAAAAAGCAAAATTGGCGATCTCATCTACGGTGGTAGGCCCCGCGGGGATATAACGGCATTCTATACGAAGATGAGGCTGAGATCCCTGTGGGCCGTAGCAGAGTCGATTCCAGGTATAGGTAGTTCCATTGTGCAGGCGTATCGCTCTCAGGTTAGGCGTTTTGTTCTGTTTGAGCTGTTCCTGCGCATCTTGAAAATCATCAGAAGTTAAGAGTAGCGGAAAACGCATCAGTTCATTTTTCCAGAGCGTAGCAGGGGAATCCTGCAACCAGTCCTGGCCAAAGTATACCCTTGGGAGCTTTTTGCGTAGATGGTTTTTAGAGTTGCGAGTATCTAGACTTTGTTTGAAGAGGGCAATACGTGTTTCTGCCCAGAGTTCTTTCCCAAATAATAGCGGAGAATTCGTACAGGCCGCCAAAACGGGACCAGCAATGAGCTGAGACCAATTGTATTTGGTGACAAACTCATCTGGATGAATCTGTAAATGCATCTGAAAACTTGTGTTACAGGCCTCAAATAATACAGATTCGAGCGACATAATCAATTCATCAACACCTTGTAGGTATATCTCAAATCGATCTCCTCTAATCTCTGCCAACATTTTACTCAGCACTTGGTAGCGCTGGATGGGGGTCATGTATTCGAATTGTAAGTGCCGGTATTGTAGCGTAGGAAGTATGCCGCAAAGAAGTAGATGGTGACCTAGTTCGTTGGCCTTTTTTTGTCCCTTTTGGAGTAGGAGGTTTAGGTCCTTTTCGGCCTGACTAAAACAAGAGCCACTTAGGAGCAATGGGTCAGAATTGATCTCTAAATTGAAAAGTGCTAGTTCGTTGGTGTATTGCGGTAGGTTTAGTTGCTCTAATATATCTAAAGCAGATGTGGCGGGCTCAAACTGCTGATCCACAATACAAAGTTCTTGCTCTAGTCCAATCTTGGGCGAGCCTTCATTGAATTTCTTTTGTTGAAGCATTTGCTCAAAAGCATTGATATCGCTAATGGCTGCTCGGTACATTTTTGTCCGATCACTCGTATTCTTGATAGGTCTTACATTAAAGTCGCCCATTTATTACTGATTTTGAAAACAATGATTGAGAAGGTCGAGCGCACTTACAATTCCAATCAAGATTCCTTTTTCAACAATAGGAATGGCTCGGAAGGAATTATGTTTAAGCAATTGATAAGCGTGTGATAAGCTATCGGTTGGTCTGAGGGTTTTTACATCTTTCGTCATTAAGTCGACCACCCGCAGTGACCTCAGGAGTGCTTCATTGTAACTTTCGGCATCCGGATTACGGAACAATGATGCGCCGTAGCGAATACGTTCGTAATCGGTTTGACTAATAATACCTATGAGCTTACCCTCATTATCAATTACGGGGAGATGATGAATCTTATGGGTGTTAAAAATCGCTCCTAGCTGGTCGGCACTATCTTCTTCATTTAGTGTAATCAAATGCGTACTCATGATGGTGGCCAGCGGTGTTGAAAAATTCATAGGCTATCTTTTCTACTAACAAATGTAGGCCAAGTAGTAAAAGACAGGAGTGACAATTATCAGGTGGCAGGGTGAATAAAATCAACGGTACGCCCTAGGAATGTGGAATTGGGTTATTACACTTCGCGATTATATTGAAAGTTTTTGACGGTGATTTGCCCTCGGCGGATGGGATGTGAAGCATTTTGTACCCCTTCGTTCGAAACTTTTGTTCGTTGTATGGGGATGAATTCCTGCGTTTTTTAAGCGTGCTAGTTAGGTATAACTAAGCAGTGTTTTGAGTGTCAATCTGCCCGTTTACTACTACTTATCGTATAGATAGTTAGTCCATCAATGGGTTTATTGGAGTAGGGGAATAAAAAGCTAGCCAAATAGCCAAGGATAAGGCATGACAAGAATCCGCTAGCGGTGTATAAAAGAAAATGAATCGGTTGATAAGTGGCCATCAAGAATTGGACAACACCACTTCCCAGCAAACCAATTAAAGCCCCCATACCATTGGCACGTGTACTAACTATACCTAATAAAAACACCCCTCCTAAACCTCCTGCGATTAGACCTATAATTTTTAAAAACTCATCCCATATTGATTTAATTTCCATCGTAGCAAAGAGTAACGCAAAAGATATCCCTAATGCGCCAATGATAAAAGTAGCGGCTCTACCTACAAACAATTCATCTCCGTTCCATTTAAAGTTACGGTGAAAATCTACCGTATAGGCAGTAGCTCCCGAATTCATACTACTACTCAGGCTTGACATTGCTGCTGCAAAGATTCCCGCTATTAGCAAACCAGAGACCCCATCGGGCAATTGTGAAATAATATACCAAGGAAAAATAGCATCATTAGTGGACATGTTAGGGAGTAATGCGGAAGGATAAGATTTGTAATAAGAATACAGTGCGGTACCCACAAAAAAGAATATCCAGCCGATGGAAAGGCTAACAAGGGTGTAAGTCCAGATACTTTTCTTAGCGGCTTCCGTATCCTTGGTAGTCAAATAGCGCTGCACCATCGTCTGGTCCGTACTATAAGTGATCAGGTTGGAAAAAAAACCACTAAGAACAACTACCCAAAAGGTCGGTTGCTGCCAATCGAACGCCATATTGAAGAGTTCAAATTTGTCATTTTCAAGCCCGATTGAAATCACCTTTTTCATTCCGCCATCTATATTCATACTAATGAGAATTAAGCAAAGGATAATTCCGCCAACAAGCACGATGACTTGCAAGACATCTGTCCAAATGACAGCTTCTATACCTCCCATCATTGTGTAAACTAGACTGATACCTCCCATCAGCAGAATACATAAGACAATATCGATGCCTGTTACAATGTTGAGCGCTATAGCCGGTAAATACAGTATGATCCCAATTCGACCTAGTTGAAAGATGATAAAAGATAAACTTCCTATCAACCTGGTACCTAGATTAAATCGCTTTTGTAGGTATTCATAAGCACTGGTGATATCTAGTTTTCTATAAAAAGGAATGAATAGTGCACTAACAATGATAGGAATTAACAATAAAGGGAGCTTTGTCATAAAATAAGCCCAATCCGTCACATAGGTTTTCGCAGGAACCGCCATGAAGCTGATAGCACTAAGCCCTGTACCATATAAACTTAAACCTGCGGCCCACCAAGGTATTCTTTTCCCTCCCTTGAAATAATCTTCGGTAGTCGATTGCTTACCAGAAAAATAGAAACCTAATAGGAGTAATAACAGAAAATAGAAGACAAGGATAAGAATATTTAGACGACTTAATTGTTGAATCGGGGCAACCACTTCTAGACTGACTAGGTTGGCCATTGTGCTATCTATGTCTCTTTTGGGGAAACGGATAAGCATAGCGGTTGACCCTAACGACGGAATAGCTATGATTGATTCACCGTTGGAAATACTAGCGATACTCCTGAAGGTATTGGTTACCGTATGATAGAATAATACCTGGTAAAAACTGGTATCCGCGGCCTCAGCAATGCTCATAATATCAGCACTACCTAGTGCTTTACTACTGCCATTTAGCCAAGTCGAGAAAGGAATAGAAGAGGAAGAGCTATATAATTGCCAAGCTTCGGTTTTGAAATCAAACTTGTGGACTTCCCTAAGTGAGTTCATTTTTCGAATAGCACTGTAATCTTCGAATAGATAAAGGCAGTCTCTGAGTCCATCACTTTGAATACTAAGTATAGGTGAAGCACCGAGTTCGTGAGATAGGCGAGAGCGTTCTTTCCAGGTTTTCGTAGAGCTTGACTCTTGCAGGTCGATGGAGAAGAGATAATTAGATTTAGTATCAATAGCTGAACTCCCGATTATATAAAGCTGCTCATCTGTCGAAATACCTGACCGGAAAACTGCTCCTACTGGTAAAGACGGAAGTGTTTGATAGTTAATGGAATCTCTATCTTGATTCCAGTTGATCAGAAATACATCTTGTCGCATCCCGCTAGCGGATAACCCACTGATACAAACCAATCCACTTTTTGTCGGCACTACTCCTGCAAATGCAATAGGATCAAAAGGAAGTTTGAATGTTTTGCCTTGCTTAGTAAAACGACCTTGATCATCCTTTTTGAATACGACTAATCGATCATTCCATTGGTCAGAAGCTACCGTGAGGGTATCGTCTTTCAATGAGTAGTCAGTACCTCCGGCAATGAATAAGGTATTACCATCTGTACCCAAAATGGAATTGCTCAATTGATTAGGTGGGAAATCCTGCAAAGACAAGGTCGCTACTGTGTCTATTATTAAGAACCGGTGTTGATCAGTATGTCCCGCTACTTGACTTAGGGCAGAAAAAGCGATACAAGAAAAACAGAAGCTAATTAGCTCCTTTCTTCCAAGAGAAATTGAAAATCCGATAAGAGAGATTAAATAAGAAATCAAATTACTGCAATTATTTTTTTAACTATGCACGTTAAAGATACACTAAACCATCTCAATTATCGCTCTTAGTAATACAAGTAAATAACCCATGAAAATAGGCACCATCATCCTCTGTCGATACAGTTCGTCTCGCTTACCCGGAAAAATATTACGAGATATCGAGGGTAAGACACCCCTTCAATATTTATATGAGAAATTTGCCAAATGTATTCCGGAAGAAGAATTATTAGTGGCCACTTCGACTGATTCTTCAGATGATATCATTGAAGAATTCTGTGTGGCGCATGGTTATAACTGTTTTAGAGGGAGCTTAGATAACGTATCTCTGCGATTTCTGGAGGCAGCCCAGTCTCGGGATTTTGATTACGCGATACGTATCAATGGTGATGCGCTATTCTTGGATATCCCCACTTATTTGGAGATGATTGAGCTGTGTAGGGCGGGGGATTATGATTTTGTATCGAATGTCAAAGGGCGTAGTTTCCCCTTTGGGATGAGTGTGGAAATAGTGAAAACGGATTTTTACCAAAGCTTACAAGAGAAGATCCAGGCCAACCCTCGCTATGTGGAGCATGTGACTTTGTACCTGTATGAGCATCCCTTAGAAGGAAAGCAATATCATCACTTAAATACGGTTTGCCCTGAATTGAGTGGACTACAAATTGCACTGGATGAGGCACAAGATTTGGCCTTAGCCAAACGCGTAATGACTAAACTAAAAGAGGATTACTACCATTGTGATCTGAAGCAATTTCGGCAAGTCATTGAAACGATTCGCTCAGAATATCAGTTGGAAGGAAAAGAATGGCCTTTTTATAAAAATATATAAATACTAGCAGGAATGGCGGGTGAAAAGAACTTAAGGCGATTGATTCAACAAATGGAACCTAGCTTACAGCCCGGCTCCTTTGTATCTGTCTCTTATACACATCTGACGCTGCCGACGAAGAGGATAGTGTAG
>CAJXUM010000098.1 GCA_913060855.1 uncultured Lewinella sp.
TACACTATCCTCTTCGTCGGCAGCGTCAGATGTGTATAAGAGACAGAAATAAATGTCGTAGCTACTGCTCCGCTCTTTGAAACCAATCAAAGGGTACGCCTAACGGCATTAGGTGGCCCATTTGAGGTGCCCAATTCTCCGGCTATATTCCTACCCAATAACAATACTTTTCAAAATGATCCGGTCAACAAAGTTTTCCAATGGCAAACGACTTGTGACCATATATTTGATCAATACTATTCGGTGGTTTTCCGTGCCGTAGATAATTTCTTTGGTGATACTACTGGTTTAGCTACCCTAAAAACTGTCCGAATCAAGGTTGTCGGGCCGCCGCCTGAGGATGTGCGGGCACTCGCTGGTTCTGGACAGGTAGAAGTCAGTTGGGAATTACCTTACACCTGTGAGGATGCATCAAATAATTACTTTAGAGGATTTACGGTTTGGCGACGAGAAGGCAGTAATAATTTCCCGATAGACACTTGCGATCCGGGATTAGAGGGTAAAGGATATACCAAACTTACCCCCGTCCCTATTAGAGAAGTACTAGATGGTCGATATGTCTACCTCGATCCTACTGTTGATCAAGGAAGAACTTACTGTTATAGAATATTGGGCGAATTTGCGCAAACTACCCCAGGTGGACTCTATACCTTTAACGGTGCGCAGAGTTTGCCTTCCGCTGAGGTTTGTGTACAATTAAATCGGGATGTTCCCTTGATCACCAATGTCGATGTCCAAACCACCTCATCGACCGATGGACTGATGGAGGTGTGTTGGTCCAAACCCAAAGTAGGCGATTTAGATACCTTGCTCAATCCTGGTCCATATGTATATGAGGTCTTGCGAGCCACCGGTCAGACAGAAAATGATGCTGATTTCCAATCTATTGGTGTGCAGTTCACTAGTCAGTTCTTCGCCTTGGCCAATGACACTTGCTTTGTCGACAATACCCTAAATACAAGTGGAGAATCCTATAGCTACAAGATCAATTTCTATATCAATGAAGATGATTTGCTAGGAACTACCAATGGCGCTTCTTCGGTATTCTTATCTATTGCCCCGACCGACAATGCGAATAGGCTTAGTTGGACAGAATTAGTCCCCTGGGATAATTTCCAATACCTCGTTCTTCGCGAGAATACAACGGGTACTTTTGACACTATTGGAACTACTATAGAACCTAATTTCCTTGATACAGGACTCAGCAACGGCACCGAGTATTGTTATAAGATCATTAGCATTGGGTCTTATGGGGTAGATGGCGTCATTTCTCCCATCATTAATAATTCGCAAGAAGCCTGTTCTATCCCAATCGATGATGTACCGCCTTGTCCTCCGGAATTAAATGTATCTAATGTTTGCGATACGGAGATAGATTGTACGAATGAAGACTTACTCTTTAATACGCTGAGCTGGATCAGCCCCGCGGAACTGTGTCCTGAAATAGGAGGCGATGTAGCAGGATTTGACATCTTTTACGCGCCGACAGAAGGTGCCACTTTCGAACAGATCGTGAGAATAGATGATGCCTTTACCAATACCTATGAACACAAGCCAGCTATTGGAATCGCGGGTTGCTACAAATTAGTAGCCTATGACTCATTGGGTAACACCAGTGAATTTAGCAACACCTTCTGCGTGGATAATTGCCCTAATTATGTTTTACCCAATGCCTTTACCCCTAATGGTGATGGTCAAAATGAGGTATTCAAGCCTTATCCTTTCTGCTTTATTGAAAGTATTCAGTTTAAGGTATTCAATAGATGGGGACAATTGGTGTTTGAAACCAGCGATCCAAATATCAACTGGGATGGCTCTAATCTAGCGGGAGACGAATTAGCTAGCGGTACCTATTACTATACTTGTTTGGTATTTGAAAGGCGAGTATCTGGCATCACAGAATCACCAGATATCCTAAGTGGTTACATAGAATTATTGCGAGGCAATTAAATTTGCTTCTTTTCGATAAATTAGACGTGAGAGCCAGTGAAATGCTAATTTTGCTGGCTCTTGTGTATCCAAATCATTTTATCTTAATCAATTATGTTTACAGGTATTATTGAAGCGCTAGGTACAGTAGAAACAATTGAAAAAGAAGGATCAAATGTACATTTCACCTTCTCTTCACCTATTTCTAATGCCTTAAAGATCGATCAAAGTATCTCACACAATGGCGTTTGCCTAACGGTCGTAAAACAGCCCGAAGGTCAACACACCGTCACCGCCATCCAAGAAACATTGGACAAATCCAACCTTGGTCAATTAGTTGTCGGAGATACCGTTAATCTCGAAAGAGCAATGATCGCTGGTAGTCGACTAGATGGGCATATGGTACAGGGGCACGTCGATACGACGGGAGAATGTATTAAGGTCGAAACATTAGATGGAAGTTGGTATTTCCACTTTCGTTACCAAGTCACCCCAGAACATCTACTGGTTGATAAGGGGTCAGTATGCATCAATGGGGTAAGTTTAACGGTTGTCCAGGCAACAGAGGATCAATTTTCGGTGGCGATTATTCCTTATACCTATGAGCACACCACTTTTAAGGACATTAAGGTAGGTAGTTTGATCAATCTAGAGTTCGATGTAATTGGAAAATACATCGCCAAGTATATGGCCATCTATACCCAATCATAGATAAATATTAAAAGTCATGGCATAGAAAAAGCCCTCGTGGATTACTCCTACGAGGGCTTTTTTCAATTATCTGTTCGTTCGTTTTATCATCTTTCAATGTAGTACTAATCGAGGTCATCTACCTCTTCCAACTGTGTTCTGCGTGACTCATAAGCCATTTGAGCTTCCTGTGTCGTTACAAAAAAGTTGTCGAAGCGACGTAGTCCTGTACCTGCAGGAATCTTCTTACCTACAATTACATTCTCTTTCAAGCCTTGCAGACCATCCACTTTCGCGGCGATTGCTGCCGTACTTAGTACTTTCGTTGTTTCCTGGAACGAAGCCGCAGAAATCCAACTCAATGTACCTAGAGAAGATTTGGTAATTCCTTGAAGCAATGGACTAGATGTAGCAGCAACTGCATCTCTGAACTCTACTACTTTTTTATCATTACGCTTGAGGAAAGAGTTCTCCTCTCTCAGCTGTCGCAATGTTACTAGTTGTCCAGGACGTAATCGGTTAGAATCTCCTCCTTCCAAAA
The DNA here is from genome assembly GCA_913060855.1 of uncultured Lewinella sp. Taxonomy (GTDB): domain Bacteria; phylum Bacteroidota; class Bacteroidia; order Chitinophagales; family Saprospiraceae; genus DT-111. Next base: position 3,161 of record CAJXUM010000098.1, read on the forward strand.
CGAATTTCTTATCAAAAATCCAGTCATTAGTACGGAGGAATTCGAATTTATCTACTGCTTCGCCTTCCAAAAATGAAGTATCACCTGGATCTTCAATCTGTACTCTAAGCATCATCTGTCTAACAATCACTTCAATGTGCTTGTTATTGATCGTAATACCCTGAGAACGATATACCTCTTGGATACCATTCACCAAGTATTGCTGTACAGCGAAAGGTCCTCTAATATTCAAGATATCTCTTGGCGCTATAGCACCATCGGATAGTGGCGTACCCGCTCTCACGAAGTCACCTTCTTGAATAAGGATATGTTTGGAAAGACCGATTAGATATTTACGTTTTTGCTCATCCTTAGCCGTTACGATCACCTCACGATTACCTCGCTTGATTTTACCAAAGGATATCACACCATCGATTTCAGATACAACAGCAGGATTGGAAGGATTACGAGCCTCGAATAATTCCGTTACCCTTGGAAGACCACCAGTAATATCCTGGATCTTTCCTAGACGTCTTGGAATCTTAACGATTTTCTGTCCACTCTTCACTTCTGCGCCGTCATCAATGGAGATGTAAGCACCCACAGGTAAGTTATAACTTCTAAGTTCTTCTCCACTTGGACTCACAATTTTGATAATTGGAATCTTACGCTTGTTCTTAGACTCTATAACTACTTTATCTGCGTGTCCTGTTTGATCATCTCTTTCTACACGGAAGGTCACCCCTTCTTCAATTCCGTCAAAGCTAGCAATACCAGCAAATTCAGAAATAATAACCGCGTTGAATGGATCCCATTGACAGATTTTATCTCCTTTCTTAATCATAGCGCCATCCTTAATAAATAAGCTGGCACCATAAGGAATATGATGAGAGATGAACTGCTTACCAGATTCTGGGTCAACAACCCGAACCTCACCCGTACGCGCAAGTACAACATTCTCTTTATCACCCGATTCAGCAGTAGTCGCTGTCACACGCATACTATCAAATTCGATTTTACCATCGAATTTAGAACTGATTTCAGATTCTGTTTTTGTAACAGAGGCTGTACCACCGGTGTGGAACGTACGTAGTGTCAACTGTGTACCTGGTTCACCAATCGATTGAGCGGCAATGATACCTACGGCATCACCTGCTTCTGCAATTCGGCCAGTAGCCAAGTTTTTACCATAACACTTCGTACAAACTCCGCGCTTGGTTTCACAAGTCAAAACAGATCGAATAGTTACTGTTTCAACTCCTTCTTCCTCAATGTAATCCGCTGTTCGAGCTTCAATAAAGTCCCCCGCCTTTAAGATTACCTCATCAGTAACTGGGTGCAGAATATCATGCAACGTATATCGACCTGCAATTCTAGAAGTCAATCGCTCAATGACCTTGTCATTATCCTTGAAAGCGGCAGTTTCGATACCTCTAAGTGTATCACAATCCACTTCACGAATAACTACATCCTGAGAAACATCCACCAAACGACGAGTCAAATAACCCGCATCTGCTGTTTTCAATGCCGTATCCGCAAGACCTTTTCTCGCACCGTGTGTGGAGATAAAGTATTCCAGTACAGACAGACCATCCACGAAGTTGGATAAGATGGGGTTTTCAATAACCGCTCCACCTGTATCACCAGATTTTCTCGGTTTTGCCATCAATCCCCTCAATCCACACAACTGCTTAATCTGCTGCTTAGAACCACGAGCACCGGAGTCAAGCATCATATATACAGAGTTGAACCCCTGCTTATGCTCTGCCAACTCTTTCATCAAGTTGTCTGTGATACGATTATCCGCAAAGGTCCACTTATCAATAATCTGGTTGTACCGCTCGTTGTTGGTAATCAACCCCATATTGTAGTTATCCCATACTTCATCGACTTCCTCTTGCGCTTCATCCAAAGTAGCTTGCTTAACAGTAGGTGTAATCAAATCTCCCAAGTTGAAAGATAGTCCACCTTTGAATGCCCACATGAAACCTAGTTCCTTGATCGCATCCAAAAAGCCAGCTGTTACTGAGTAATCAGTTCGCTCGAGTACATCAGCAATTACCACTTTCAAGTTACGTTTTGTCAACAATGTATTGACAAAAGGAACTTGCTCTGGCACATGCTGATTGAAGATTACACGTCCAGTAGTTGTATCCATCAATTTGGATACGAACTTGCCGTCTTCGCCTTCTGTCTTTGCTCGCACCTTAATCGTTGCGTGCAAATCAAGTTGGCCCTCATTATAGGATATAATAACTTCTTCTGCTGAGTAAAATCTACGTCCTTCTCCCTTTACAATCGTATCACCTTCAGACTTACGTTCTTTAGTGATATAGTACAATCCTAATACCATATCCTGTGAAGGAAGGGTAATCGGCGTACCGTTTTGTGGGTTAAGCATGTTGTGTGCAGAAAGCATCAAAACTTGTGCTTCCAGTACAGCTGCCTGACTCAATGGAACGTGAACAGCCATCTGATCACCGTCAAAGTCGGCGTTGAATGCACCACATACCAAGGGGTGAAGTTGAATCGCCTTCCCTTCAATCAATTTAGGCTGGAAAGCCTGGATTGACAAACGGTGAAGCGTCGGAGCACGGTTTAGCATTACCGGGTGTCCCTTCAATATATTCTCAAGGATTTCCCAAATTACTGGATCTTTACGATCTACTAATTTCTTAGCCGATTTTACCGTTTTCACGATACCACGCTCAATCAACTTCCGGATAACGAAAGGCTTGAACAACTCTGCCGCCATCGCTTTAGGAATACCACACTCATGGAGTTTCAAGGTAGGACCTACAACGATTACTGAACGACCAGAATAATCAACCCGCTTACCCAAAAGATTCTGACGGAAACGACCTTGCTTACCTTTAAGAATATCACTTAAAGATTTCAAAGCTCGACCACCTTCTGCTTTTACCGCATTTGATTTTCTAGAGTTGTCAAACAGCGAATCTACCGCCTCTTGCAACATCCGCTTCTCATTACGCAAGATCACCTCCGGTGCTTTGATCTCCAACAACCGCTTCAAACGATTGTTACGGATAATCACCCGGCGATACAAGTCGTTGAGATCCGAACTCGCAAATCGACCACCATCCAAAGGAACCAATGGTCTCAATTCTGGTGGTACCACAGGCAAGTACTGAATAATGGTCCATTCCGGACGATTTTCAATACGCGTCAATCCATCTCTGAAAGCCTCGACAACACGAAGACGTTTCAAGGCCTCCGATTTACGTTGCTGAGAAGTCTCATTAGCTGCTTGGTGACGAAGATCATAAGATAGCTGATCGAGCTGGAGTCGCATTAGCAAGTCTCTGACTGCATCTGCGCCCATCTTAGCGATAAACTTATTAGGATCCGTATCCTCCAGCATTTGATTCTCAGCTGGCAATGTATCTAGAATATCAAGGTACTCTTCCTCCGTCAACAAATCCATTTTGGAAATGCCTTCTGACTCTTTAGCCCCTGCTTGAATAACGACGTATCTCTCGTAGTAGATAATCGTCTCCAATTTCTTGGAGGAAAGCCCCAACATGTAACCAATCTTGTTGGGAAGGGATTTAAAGAACCAGATATGCACTACAGGAACCACCAATTTGATGTGTCCCATACGTTCACGTCGCACTTTCTTCTCGGTCACTTCTACTCCACAACGATCGCAAACGATACCTTTATAACGGATTCTCTTGTACTTACCACAGTAACACTCATAATCCTTCACTGGTCCGAATATTCTTTCACAGAATAAACCGTCTCGTTCTGGCTTATAAGACCTGTAGTTAATAGTCTCAGGCTTCAATACCTCACCATAAGAACGTTCCAGGATTTCATCCGGAGATGACAAACTGATCGTAATGGTGTTGAAATCCTGTGTTTGAATATGACTTTTTTTCTTGAAAGGCATATTTTGCAAATAGTTTAAAGTGAGTATGATAAAAGAACAATCCAAAGCCCATCTGCTAAGACTGGGCTTTGCTCATTCACTTACTTTAATCGAATTTCACGTCGAGTGCTAAGCCACGTAATTCATGAATCAGTACATTAAAGGATTCCGGAATGTTAGGTTCTGGAAGATTATCTCCTTTAACAATAGCTTCATAAGCTTTAGCACGTCCTGTAATGTCATCTGACTTGATCGTCAATAATTCACGAAGAATATTGGCTGCACCAAATGCCTCGAGCGCCCAAACCTCCATCTCACCAAAACGCTGACCACCAAATTGAGCTTTACCACCCAATGGTTGCTGCGTAATCAATGAGTAAGGTCCGATTGAACGAGCATGCATTTTATCATCTACCATGTGTGATAACTTGAGCATGTAGATTACACCAACCGTTGCTTGCTGGTGGAATCGATCCCCTGTTTCACCATCGTGAAGAAAAGTCTGTCCCAAATCCGGAAGATCGGCCTTTTGGATATACTCCGCAATTTCGCCTAAGCTAGCTCCATCAAAAATGGGTGTTCCATACTTCATACCCAATTTCTCACCAGCCCATCCTAATACCGTTTCGAAAATCTGGCCCAGGTTCATCCTAGAAGGTACACCTAGTGGGTTCAAGACAATATCAACGGGTGTTCCGTCTGCTAAGAACGGCATGTCTTCCATTCTAACAATACGAGATACAATCCCCTTGTTACCGTGTCGACCGGCTAACTTATCACCTACTTTTAGTTTACGTTTTTTAGCTAGGTAAACCTTCGCTAATTTCAGTACACCTGCAGGTAACTCATCACCAATACTAATATTGAATTTCTCACGCTTGTAGCGACCAATTTCTTCGTTGGCCTTGATGCTATAGTTATGTAGGAGTCTAGCGATTAATCCGTTAGAATTATCATCATCCGTCCAATTACTATAGTCTACCGTCGTGTAGTCAATATCTCGGAGTAGCTCTTGGCTAAACTTCACACCGGTTGGAATCAAGTTCTCATTGTAAATACTCTTTACACCTTGAGATTCTTTACTCTTCACCAACAGTAAGAGTTTATCAATCAGAATAGTTTGCAACTCATTCAGTGCAATCTTGTGCTGATCCTCTAATTTGCTGAGCAATTCCTTCTCTTGCGCTTTTTGGACTTTATCCTTTTTAGCACGAGCAAAAAGTTGCTTATTGATCACCACTCCTTTCAAAGAAGGAGGTGCTTTCATCGAAGCATCTTTTACATCACCGGCTTTATCACCGAAGATCGCACGAAGTAGTTTTTCTTCTGGTGTTGGATCAGATTCTCCTTTAGGCGTAATCTTACCAATCAGAATATCTCCTTCTTTCACCCAAGCACCGACGCGAATGATACCATTTTCATCGAGGTCTTTGGTGGCTTCTTCACTGACATTAGGAATATCGTTGGTCAATTCCTCTTCACCCAGTTTAGTATCCCGAACATCTAATTCGAAATGCTCAATGTGCAAAGAAGTAAAGACGTCCTCCCGTACTACACGTTCAGACAATACGATGGCATCCTCAAAGTTATATCCTTTCCAGGGCATGAAAGCCACCTTCAAGTTTTGACCTAAGGCCAATTCACCTTTCTCAGTCGCATAACCATCACAAAGGATCATTCCCTTGTATACTCGATCTCCTCTTCGCACGATCGGCTTAAGGTTGATACAAGTACCTTGGTTGGTTCTGCGGAACTTAGTTAAGGTATAAGTCTTCTTATTATCTTCAAAGGAAACTAATTGCTCCTCATCTGTTCTATCGTAGCGAATAACGATTTCATTGGCATCTACATACTCAACGATACCATCACCTTCCGCATTGACCAACATACGAGAGTCACGAGCTACCTTACCTTCCAAGCCCGTCCCTACTACAGGAGAGCTAGGTTTAATTAATGGTACGGCTTGACGCTGCATGTTAGATCCCATCAAGGCACGGTTGGCATCATCATTCTCCAAGAAAGGAATCATAGAAGCAGAAACCCCAACAATCTGGTTAGGTGCTACGTCCATGAATTCAATGTCAACTGGTGCCAATACAGGGAAATCACCATGTTCTCGACACTTGACCCGATCAGATAAGAAAGCTCCTTTTTCATTCAAAGGTGCATTTGCTTGTGCAATCCGCTTGAAATCCTCTCCTTCAGCTGAAAGATACTGGGCTTCGTTGATCACATCTACCTTCCCATCGATCACCTCTCTATAAGGTGTCTCCAAGAATCCCATCTTATTCACCTTCGCATGGATACAAAGCGTAGAAATCAACCCAATGTTTGGTCCCTCCGGCGTCTCAATCGTACACAATCGACCATAATGCGAATAGTGAACATCACGCACCTCAAATCCGGCACGCTCTCTTGAGAGACCTCCAGGCCCTAGTGCAGAAATACGACGTTTGTGCGTAATCTCTGACAATGGGTTGGTTTGATCCAAGAACTGAGAAAGCTGACTCGTACCGAAGAAAGAATTGATAACCGAAGAAAGTGTTCTCGCATTAATCAAATCGATTGGCGTAAACACTTCATTATCCCGGACATTCATTCTTTCACGGATCGTACGCGCCATACGTGCCAATCCTACACCAAACTGGGCGTATAATTGCTCACCTACTGTACGCACACGACGATTACTCAAATGATCAATATCATCAATCTCGGCCTGTTGGTTCATTAACTGTACCAAATAAGTCACGATAGAGATGATATCTTCTTTTGTCAGTACCAGCGTTTCTCTAGTAATATCTAGTTCCAACTTCCGATTGATCTTATATCGACCTACCTCTCCGAGGTTGTATCGCTTATCGGAAAAGAACAATTTATCAATGATACCTCGAGCTGTTTCCTCATCTGGTGGATCAGTACCTCGCAATTGGCGATAGATATACTGAACCGCTTCCATTTCGGAGCTCGAAGGATCTTTCTGTAGTGTATTATAGATAATAGAATAATCGAGACCGATATCTTCTTTCTGCAAGATGATGTTGTCAGCATCTGCATTGATAATCAGTTCGATGTTATCTTCATCTAAAACGATATCCCGCTCAAGGATAATCTCGTTACGCTCGATGGTGACCACCTCTCCTGTATCTTCATCCACGAAGTCTTCCGTCCAGCTACGAAGTACCCTTGCCGCTAATTTTCGCCCTACAGCAGCTTCAAGTGCATCCCGATCAGCAGGAATTTCATCAGCTAGACCAAATATATCCAAGATGGATTTATCTGTATCAAAGCCAATTGCTCGGAGTAATGTTGTTACTGGGAATTTCTTCTTACGGTCGATGTAAGCATACATTACCGTATTGATATCCGTAGCAAACTCCATCCAAGCCCCTTTAAAAGGGATAACCCTAGCGGAATAAATCTTAGTTCCGTTAGGGTGAAAGTTCTGACCAAAGAATACACCAGGAGATCTATGTAACTGAGAGACAATTACACGTTCAGCACCGTTAATAACAAAAGTTCCCTTAGGGGTCATATATGGAATATTCCCCAAGAAAACATCCTGCACGATAGTCTGAAAGTCTACGTGTTCCTCGTCATTACAAGACAGGCGCAATTTAGCTTTGAGCGGCACACTATATGTGAGGCCACGCTGCATACACTCTGGAATAGAGTAGCGCGGTGGATCAATAAAGTAATCCAGAAATTCGAGCACGAAGATATTTCTGGCATCAACTATAGGAAAGTTTTCCTGAAACACCTTATAAAGTCCTTCGTTCATTCTGTTTTCAGGAGTTGTTTCCAACTGGAAGAATTCCTGAAAGGACTTCAATTGAATTTCGAGCAAGTCAGGATACTGAGCGGAAAGTTTAATTTTACCGAAGCTTACCCTCTTTTCTTCGGCAGTAAGGACTTTACCGTTTGCTGTCATTTGCAATCCTTGTTTATATGAAGGCAATCATGCTTTTCATAGATTGCCATTAAGTATTATACCTGTCTCTTATACACATCTGACGCTGCCGACGAAGAGGATAGTGT
>CAJXUM010000099.1 GCA_913060855.1 uncultured Lewinella sp.
AGATCAGCCTCGGTCTCGTGGGCTCGGAGATGTGTATAAGAGACAGGTTCTACCATGTGCTGAGGCGCTAGGATACCCCATTGGGCTGGCGTGTTTGCTGCTAATTTGGCGAGGCCTTTTATTACATTAGCTTTGGTGAAAGCCATAAAGGGCGACTTCTTTTGTACCATCGTCAAAATCGTGGCAATGGCTACTAGCTCGCTCTCCTGGTCGAATACCTCTACATACCACTTTACCACACCAGAAGGAAACTCCCGACCTTTGCTATCCCGTTCCACTTTCTCCTTACAGGTCAAACGTACCTGAATAGTATCATTGTGGTAAATAGGACGGACAAAGCGACATTCCTCCAACCCATAATTGGCGGTGACAGGACCTTTATTAGGATACACAAAAAGACCTGCAGCGGCGGCTAAAATGAAATAACCGTGCGCTGCCCTTTTCTCGAAAATACTGCCTTCCAATGAAGTAATATCGGTATGGGCATAGAAGTGATCCCATGTTAGATTGGCAAAATTGATGATGTCACTATCGGTGATCGTTCGTTTGTGCGTCAGGATGGACATCCCTGGTTCAATGTCTTCAAAGTGGTAAGAAAAGGGATGTCGCTCCGTTGCTTGGTACTTAGATCCGGCTTGGTAAATCCCCGTAATGGCGGTAATTGTAGAAGGGGTTCCCTGGATAGCGCAACGTTGCATATAGTGCTTGACACCTCGCATGCCGCCCATTTCTTCTCCGCCTCCTGCTCGTCCCGGCCCGCCATGCACAAGGGTTGGTAAGGGCGAACCATGACCGGTACTTCGCTTAGCATTTTCTCGATTAAATACCAAAATACGACCGTGATGGCTAGCCGCTCCTACGACGAATTGGCTGGCGATCTGATTGTCATAGGTAGCGATGGAGGCACAGAGTGAACCTTTTCCCATTTTTGCCAACTGAATGGCATCATCTATATCTTGGTAAGGAATAATCGTACTCACTGGTCCAAAGGCTTCAATATCGTGTACGCCGTGGTTTTGGTGAGGATCTTTTTCTAATAGAAGAATCGGACTTAAGAAGGCTCCTTTTTCTTGATCTCCTTCTAGTAGTTCTACATGATCCAACTGGCCATACACTATTTCTGCCGTTTGCGTCAGCTCATTCACCCGATCTCGGACTTCTTGTACCTGTGCTTTACTGGCCAAGGCACCCATTCTCACGCCTTCTACCGCTGGATTTCCGATGGCCACTTTTGAGAGCGATTTGCCCAGGGCAATTTGTACCTCCTCTACCCATTTTTCAGGAACAATAACCCTTCTAATCGCCGTACATTTTTGCCCGCATTTTACCGTCATCTCTTTGCGCACTTCCTTGATGAAGAGGTCAAATTCAGGAGAACCAGGACCGGCATCTTCCCCTAGTACCGAACAGTTCAATGAATCGGCTTCCATGTTGAACGGAACGGCCTCACTGATGATACGTGGATGGGCCTTAAGCAAGCGCCCCGTCGAAGCGGAGCCTGTAAACGTGACAACATCCTGCGAGTCGACCGCGTCCAAAATACTCCGAGCAGAACCACACAACAATTGCAAGGCTCCTTCGGGTAAAATACCAGAGGCTATAATTTCTTTGACCACTGCTTCTGTTAGAAATGAAGTGGCGGTTGCCGGCTTGACGACAGCAGGCACCCCCGCCATCCAGTTGACGGCACACTTTTCAAGCATGCCCCATATTGGAAAATTGAAAGCATTGATGTGAATAGCCACCCCTTCCTTGGGTACCATGATATGATGCCCCATGAAACTACCGCCACGAGATAAATCGATGGCTTCCCCATCCACATGAAAGGGCTGATTAGGGAAGTTCTTGCGTAGGGAGGCATTGGCAAATAGATTACCGAATCCCCCTTCTATATCTATCCAACTATCGGCGCGCGTGGCACCAGTGCGATAACTTAGGGTATAAAACTGTTCTTTTCGTTTAGTGAGGTAAAGCGCCAGCTTCTTCAACATGACACCTCTCTGCTGGAAAGTCATTTTCCGGAGAGGCGGCCCCCCAACTTGCCGACCGTAGCGTAACATTTCACTCAAATCAAGTCCTTTAGTGCTGGCATGGGCAATGACTTCTCCTGTTACAGCATCAAAGACAGCTTGGCCATCTCCTTCTCCGCTTATCCATTCTCCCTGTATATAGTTACCTAATTTGTGCATATGGTTAAAGGTTTTTTAATCAATAAGGACCAATTTCTTTTGAGGTACGATAAACGGAGCCTCGGAAAAAGGCAATGGTTTCTTGTGTGTGTTTTTGATATACTTTGACATCAAAAGTGGCTGTTTTATTACCCAAATTCAGTTGTGTGGCCTCGGCAATGAGCACGTCTCCCGCTTTCGCAGGTTTGGCATAGGTCATACTGGCTTGCTGAGAGACACTCAGGCGACCGTGTGAATTAGAAGCAAAAGCAAAAGCACTGTCGGCAAATGAAAAGCTTACACCACCATGTAAGATTCCAAAGCCATTTAGCATGTCTGATCGAACTGTCATTTGCAATTGGCAGTACCCAGCCGAAATTTTGATCAGTTTTACACCCAACCATTGACTAAAATGATCTTCTTTCATCATTTGCTCATAAATAGCGATAGGGTCAACCGTTGGCATATTTATTTATTTTTAACTGCTGCTTTTTCCGGGTAAAAACGAGTTCCAGCCTTTAGCATTTTCCTAAGCAATGGACTACAGCGATAGCGGGTTTCATGGTATTCTTCAAACAATGCATCTAGCCTTTCTACACAAGTGCAAATGCCCCATTCATCTGCCCATTCCAAGAGCCCTTTGGGGTAATTAACGCCTTTGGTCATCGCGGTATCGATATCGACCTTGCTGGCCACGCTATAATGTAGGGCATCAGCCGCTTCATTGATCAACATGGCGACAATTCGATCGACGATCGCTTGGCCTATTACTATATCTTCTGTAGGTTTTGGTCTTTCAGCATCTTCACGGTAATCATAGTATCCCCGACCACTCTTTTTTCCTAAATAACCTGCTTCCGCCATTCGTTTTTGTGTAAAGGAGGGACGATAACGTGGATCGTAATAGAAAGCCTTGAAGACCGTTTCTGTGACGGTATAATTGATATCATTACCGATAAAATCCATGAGTTCAAAAGGCCCCATTCTAAACTCTCCGATCGTTTTCATCGCCCAATCAATCGTTGCTATATCAGCTATGCCTTCATCATAAATTTGCAGTGCCTCTCCATAAAAAGGGCGAGCTACACGATTGACGATGAAGCCGGGCGTATCCTTGGCTAGGACGGTCAATTTGCCCCAGCCAATGATAATGGATCTGGCCTTATTTTTAACGGTATTACTGGTTTGCACCGCGGGGATAATCTCCACCAGCTTCATGAGGGGAGCTGGATTGAAGAAATGGATTCCGATAAAACGCTCCGGATGTTGACAAGTGGCGGCGAGAGAAGCGATAGATAGGGAAGAGGTGTTGGACGCAATGATGCATTCCCGTGAGACCAGGGATTCTAAGGTGCTAAAGACGGCCTTTTTGATAGTGGGATCTTCTACAATAGCCTCTATGATCAGTTCGCTATCGGCCATGGCCTCCAGCGTGTCTACATACTTAATATTAGCTTGGATTGTATTGGCCGCGATGGGCGTTAGCCTTCCTTTTTCGATCAGCCGATTCATGATTTTAGCCAATTTTTGTTGGCTCTTGGCCAAGGCTTCTGGCTTCGTATCAAACAAGGAAACTTGACAGTCGGCGCTAGCAGCAACCTGTGCGATACCGCTCCCCATGGTTCCTGCGCCAATAATTCCTACTTTCATTTCGGCAGTTTATTCCTTTTCTCCTAGTAGAGAGAAGAGTCGTTTTATTTTAAGCATTTGAAATAGTCAAAGGGTTCAAGACAGTCATTACACTGAAATAATGCCTTGCAGGCCGTAGATCCAAATTGACTAACCATTTTAGTGTTCGTAGAGCCACAATTGGTGCATTTGACGATACGCGCGCCATCCAGTAATACACTTTTATCTGCGGAGGCATCTAATGGTGGCGCAATGCCATATTCTTCTAGATGTTTGCGGCCTCGTTCCGTGATCCAATCGGTCGTCCAAGCCGGAGCAAGAATCTGTTTTACGGTAGTAGAATAGCCGGCCCGATCGAGTGTGATCTTAATGTCCGTGGCAATCGTATCCATCGCCGGACAACCCGAATAAGTAGGCGTGATTTTTACCAAGACGGCTTGACCATCGCGCTCAATTTCCCGCACGACTCCCATATCCATGATGGAGAGGACGGGAATCTCAGGGTCGCTTACCTGCACCAACAATTCTGCGATATCACTATTTTTTTCTAGGCTATTCATCACTTTGGTATTAGACGGTCGTCCTACCATTCCATTTCTGGATAGGTTCGCTGCATATATTGCAAGTTGGAGAGGATGAAACCGTGGTGTTCGGAATGTACCCCTTTCTTGCCGCCTGAATGAAAGCCGAAGAATTGAGGGGTTTCAAGCGTCGCCTCGGCTAGCGTTGACTTAATCTGGGCAAAGTAAGCGGTTCGCAAAACACCCAAATCTGGTCCAATTCCTGCCTCTTTCATCTCTTTCTCTATAGGTGACTCCGAAGGTAATTCTCCAACATAAGGATAGAGGTAGTTGACAGCAGCCTGCATTTTATCATGACTCTCTGCCGTTCCATCACCCAACCTTTTTAGCCATTCCGATGAAAAACGCAGATGGTATTTCACCTCTTTAATGGATTTATTGGCAATAGCATTGATCTGTTCGTCCTTACTTTTGCATAGCTCCTTTAGCAAGAGTAAATGATAGGCATCGAAGAAAAACTGTCGAGCGATCACAAAGGCAAAGTCCTTATTGGGCTGTTCTACCAGGAGGACGTTACGGTATTCATGCGGGTAACGTAGAAAAGCGATTTTATCCTCTGTTGTTTTCTCCTGATCGTCTTTGACTTCAGCCGCATATTGGAAATAGTTGCGCACTTGACCGAACAAATCCAGTGAGATATTAGTCAGTGCAATATCTGTTTCCAAGCTTGGGCCATGGCCACATAATTCAGAAAGCCGGTGGCCCAAGATCATAGCATTGTCTCCCAACAAGAGTAAGTATTGATACAACGATTCTTTCATACTAGATGTGTTTCAATTCATTAGGAAGATCATAAAACGTGGGATGACGGTATGCTTTGTCTTGGGCAGGCTCGAATAATTCGCCGCTATGTTCTGGATTAGAAGCGGTGATGGCTTTGGAAGGAACTACCCATATGCTGACGCCCTCTTGTCGACGGGTGTAAACATCTCGCGCATTTTCCATAGCCATCGTCGCATCGGCTGCATGTAGACTGCCTACATGTCGGTGCTCCAATCCGCTTTTTGATCGTATAAAAACTTCCCAAAGGGGCCACTTATTCATAATTCAATATTTTTTGAGCTAGGCTAAGCTAGACTTCAGAAGTTTCCTCAGTTCTGTCTTGGAAAACTTCTGAAGCCTAAAAGTTAGACTGCTTTTGCTAAATCTTTCGCTTTTTCTTTCTTTTCGGCATACGCTAGCGCTGCCTCTCGCACCCAGGCACCTTCTTCGAAGGCTTGGCGGCGAGTATCGAGGCGTTCCTTATTGCAAGGGCCATTCCCCTTCACGACCTGCCAAAATTCATCCCAATCGATCGCGCCAAAATCATACTGTCCTTTTTCTTCATTCCATTTCAAATCGGGATCGGGAACTGTTATCCCAAGGAAATCGGCTTGAGGGACGGTGATATCTATAAACTGTTGCCGCAATTCATCATTGGTTTTGCGCTTGATTTTCCATTTCATCGATTGCTCAGTGTGCGTCGACTCTGCATCTACTGGACCAAACATCATTAAAGAAGGCCACCACCATCGATTGAGCGAATCTTGCGCCATTTGCTTCTGCACTTCCGTTCCCCTGCAAAGCGTCAACATAATTTCATAGCCCTGTCGTTGATGAAAACTTTCTTCTTTACAAATCCTCACCATGGCTCTGGCGTAAGGCCCATAAGAGGTACGGGTTAGCATTACCTGATTGATAATAGCCGCTCCGTCTACTAGCCAACCAATGGCTCCGATATCAGCCCAGCTCAGGGTAGGGTAGTTGAAAATACTAGAGTACTTGGCCTTTCCACTGTGCAATTGCTCAAACAATTCATCCCTGCTAATCCCTAAAGTCTCTGCAGCGCTATACAAATACAAGCCATGCCCAGCCTCATCCTGCACTTTGGCCAATAGCGCCACTTTCCGTCGAAGGCTAGGCGTTCTCGTAATCCAATTTCCCTCAGGTAACATCCCTACAATCTCGGAATGTGCATGCTGTGAGATTTGGCGGATATGTGTCTTTCTATATTTTTCGGGCATCCAATCTTTCGGTTCAATGCTGTGACCCGCATCAATTTTAGCCTGAAATTCTTCTTCTAATTTTTCTATCGGTAAAGACATAATGCAATTTTTGATTTGGGTTTACACATCAAAATCGACGACTACTTTTTCACTCAATGGAATAGCTTGACAGCTTAATACAAAACCGGCTTCCACTTCTTCAGGCTCTAGGGCATAGTTGACTAGCATCTCTACTTTTCCTTCCTTTATTTTGGCTCGACAAGTACAACAAACGCCTCCTTTACAAGCAAAAGGCAAATCTGCGCCCTTCTGCAAAGCCGCATCTAAGATCGTCGTGCCTTTCGACATTTCCACCTGAAAGGCTTTGCCTCCCTCTATCACAGTGAGATCACAATGAGCCGCGCTATTTTTTACTTTTACTTTTTTTTGAGTCGCTGCTGTTCCGCTATCCGTATTGAATAATTCGAAATGGATACTTTTTTTAGTCACTTTATGTCCTAGTAAATAATCTCTCAACATAAAGATCATATCCTGTGGCCCACAAATAAACCATTCATCTACCTGATCTAAAGGGAGAAGGCGTTCAAATATAACGGTCAATTTTTGGGTGTCCAAACGCCCATTAAAAAGAGGACTACTTCTATGCTCTTGGGTAAGGAAATGAAAGACTTTAAAGCGATCTAAAAAAATATTCTTCAGTGCGTCAATTTCCTCTTTGAGTATGATCGAATTGACTTTTTGATTGATATAAAATAAAGTGAAAGTACTTTCTGGTTCAGCCTGCAGGTGGGTCTTAATAATCGAATAAATTGGCGTAATACCACTGCCTGCGGCAAAAGCGGCATAATTTTTCGCCTGTTGATTTTCAATAGGTGTGAAAAAGCGACCATTGGGGGGCATTACTTGCAGTGTATCTCCCGGTTTTAATTGCTCATTGGCGTAAGTGGAAAATTTCCCTCCCTGAATCTTTTTAATCCCCACTCGCCACTCATCATCCAACGGACTAGAGCAAAGGGAATAGGAGCGTCGTACTTCTTCGCCATCAATAACCGCCTTGAGTGTCAAATATTGACCCTGATGGAAGGCAAAAGCTTCTTTCAATTCCTCTTCGACAGCAAAAGAAATCAAGGAACAATCGCTTGTTGCCTTTTCAATGCCTTTGACCCGAAGTGGATAGAAATGATTTTTGCTCATTAACAATGCTTTTTATTATACAAACGAACATTTGTTCGTATTTGTTCTATAAAAAAATGCCTATTTGTGGGAGGCTTTATTTTTTATGGGTTAGGTAACTGCTAATCAATCTATTGAAGGTGCGTCTTCAGTAAAATACGGCCTGCCTTCTTCTTGCCCACAAAACTAACGAATGTTTGTTTATTTTCCAAGAGTGACAGATTGAATCAAAATCAAAACTGCCTCCGTGTCTCAGTGCCTCCGTGTTCATCAAAATCAAAAGGCCTGGCCAAGCCACCAAATTCACCACTTCACTCCATTCACCACTTCACCACTTCCCCCCCTCCACCACTTCACATGAAAAGCCAAAACAGCAGGCAGCATATATACCAAATAGCCTATCTTCCGTTACATAAAAGATCATGGCCCTTTTTTTGTAGGACAACTTCATAATCTAAATCCAGTCACCTTCGAATGTTGAGATATTCCTCTAGCTATGTTTTCTTGTTCCTGCTATGCGCTTTGCTAAGCCCATGGCCAGGAGAGCTATATGCACAGGATAGCTGGGAACTCAAAATTTTGCCCCTGGATCAGTCGCCTGATTGGTTGGCAGGAGAGGTGGAGTATGAAAGTATGTATGCGGATTCTTTGAGCGTCGTGAAGGCCTTGAAGGAGGTATTGAATGACTTGTGGATGAAGGCTTATTTGGAAGCTTCCTTTGATACGATGGCGGTAAAGGATCAATCCATCCTAGCTATTTTACATGTAGGACCGGCTTATAAATGGATACAACTGGACCAAGGGAATGTGGAGGAGAGCCTGCTATCGCAGACGGGGTTTCGAGCACGCTTATTCAATAATCGACCTTTTTCGCAAAAGGCGTTTCGCGAATTACAAGATGCTATCCTTATTTATTTGGAAAACAATGGTCATCCTTTTGCCCGATTAGGATTGGATAGTATACGGGTGGATCAGGGGGGAATTAGTGGCGTACTAGACCTAGATAAAGGGACTTTTTTCACTTTTGATAAATTAGGAATAGAAGGAAATGCCAATGTGTCGGATACCTATCTCAGTAGTTATTTGGGCTTGAGGCCAGGGACACCCTATGACCAGCGGAAAATATTGCAGGTTCGGTCTCGACTGCGCGAGCTTCCTTTTTTACAAAGCCGGAAAGATCTCAGTATAAGCTTTGAAGGGGAACAGGCAAAAGTCAATTTGTTTGTAGATAAGCGTCGGGCGAGTCGTTTTGATTTCTTGATTGGTGTATTGCCAAGTAGCGCGCGAACGGGGCGTTTTTTGATTACGGGGACCTTTAATGCCGAGTTGCAGAACCAGTTTGGTCTGGGCGAACGTATTTATGCCGCCTTTGAACAGTTGCGACCACTGACCCAAGAACTAGAACTAGCCTTTAATTATCCTTATGTTTTGGGGACCAATTTTGGGGCGGATATGAGTTTTGAATTGTATAAGAGGGATACCAATTATCTCGATATTCGATATAACATTGGGGCACAATATCTATTAGAAGGCGGAAGCTATCTGAAGGCATTTTGGAATAATTATACCTCCAATTTATTGAATGTGGATACGGCCAATGTTGTGCGTACGGGCCAGTTGCCTGACACCTTAGATGTGAGTCACTCCACTTTTGGACTGGAATACAATCATCAGAAATTGGACTATCGTTTCAATCCGCGGAAAGGTTGGTCTGCCTTTCTCAAAGCGGCGGCAGGCGTGAAAACCATTCGCCCTAATAACTTGATTAGCCAATTGGATATTCCTGATCCTTATAGTGACATTTCACTCCGCTCTTTCATCTATCGGATTGAAGCTAATTTGGCGGCCTACATCCCCATGTTTAAGAACAGTACGCTCAAGACTAGTTTGAATAGTGGATTTATCGTGACGGAAGAACCACTCTTTGCCAATGAACAGTTTCGGCTGGGCGGGAGTCGCCTCCTCCGTGGCTTTGATGAAGAGTCGATTTTTGCCACTAATTATGGCATTTTTACGCTGGAATATCGCTTGCTGATTGGCCAAAACTCTTTCCTCTATCTCTTTGGAGATTATGCTCGATTGGATGAGAAAACGATAAAAACATTTCCGGGACAGAACACCGTCGATTATCCATATGGCTTCGGAACCGGTATCAGCTTTGAAACGAAGGTAGGTGTATTCGGAATTAGCCTAGCTTTCGGGAGTCGGAAAGGAAACCCAGTGGACTTCGGTGCTCCGAAAGTCCACTTTGGGTATATTAGTTTGTTTTAAACACCTTGCTTTGCTTGTAACAACTCCGCTAGTCGATCGAAAACAGATCCCCAGCCATTCATAAATCCCATTTTTTCTTGCTGCTGGCAGTATTCTTCAGTAGGGTGAACGACACTGAATGTGAAGTTGGTTTTATCTCCATTTTCTTCGAAATAGGCCTGTATCTCTACGCCTTCGGTCATCGGTTTGAAGTTGGCCGAGGAAATTATTTTTTCCAGTTCGACAATAGCGGAATAAATACCATCTGCGATAAATTCGCTGCCATTGGGCATTTGCATGACATATTTCCAATTGCCTCCTACCTTGAAGTCATGATCGATGACTTGGGTCTCCATTCCTTTGGGGCCCCACCATTGTGCGATATGCTCAGGCTGTGTCCAAGCTTCCCACACTAAGTTGATCGGTGCACTAAAGGTTCTTTTTAGGGTTAACGTTCGTTTGTCTAACTCACTCATTTTCTTTGTTTTTTGCTTGCTCATCTGGCAGGCGGGTTTGCAATTTCATTAAGTAATCCTCGAATTGGTCCAGTTTTTCCTCCCAGAGTTTTCGGTATTGCTCGATCCATTCTGCCACGGGCATTAGGTTTTTAGGTTGGATCTCACAAAGTCGTTCTCGTCCTTTTTTACTAATGGTGATAATTCCACACTCATTGAGAATCCGTAGGTGTTTTGAGATAGCAGGTCGGCTAATGTCAAAATTTTCTGCTACTGCATTTACCGTCAGCGTATCATCGGCTAATAAACCTATGATATCTCTTCTAACAGGATCCGCTATGGCTTGGAAAACATCTCGTCGCATAATTATAAGTAACTGATCGGTTACAAATATATAGGTAATCGATCGGTTACGCAAGTGTTTTGAGAATTAAATCGTATTTTCTTGAAATCTACCACTTGAATTCATGAACAGACAACTCATTTCCTCCGGCTCCAAAATGGAAGCGCCTATTGGTTTTTCAAGAGCCGTGCGGGTCGGCCCCTTAATAGCCGTCGCTGGAACGGCAGCCATTCAAGCAGATGGTACTACGGCTTGCCCTGACGATGTCTATGGCCAGACGCGATATTGTTTTCAGATTGTACAAAAGGCGATTGAAGAGGCGGGAGGACAATTAAGCGATGTTTATCGAACCCGAATTATGTTGAAAGATGTCAGGCATTGGGAAGCCGCTGCTCGAGCACATGGCGATTTTTTTTCGGCCATACGTCCCGCTTGTACTTTTGTGGAGGTAAAAGGCT
>CAJXUM010000100.1 GCA_913060855.1 uncultured Lewinella sp.
CTATCCTCTTCGTCGGCAGCGTCAGATGTGTATAAGAGACAGGGAAGCGAATTGCCGACTCTGTACAGACTTCTTTTTATGAAAGTGAAGGCGACTGTATCGTGCAAATCATCGATAGTGAAACACGCGGATTTAATAACCGATTTGAACTCGACGGTATAATCTTTCTGGAGCCTTCTCCTCACCTTTTCAATTTCAATAACCCCTATGGTGCTTGTCCGACCTGCGAAGGCTTTGGAAGGGTAATGGGAATTGATGAAGGCAAAGTAATTCCCAATATGGCACTTTCCGTATTTGAAGGGGCGGTCGCCTGCTGGAAAGGAGAGAAATATGGGCTGTGGCTTGAAAAACTCCGGGAAAGTGCGCATCACTTCGATTTCCCAATGCACACACCTTATCAGGACCTCAGTAAAAGAGAAAAGAAACTACTCTGGAAAGGGAATCAATACTTCTGGGGCATCAATGCTTTTTTTGAAGAACTCGAAGAAAAGACCTATAAAATCCAGAATAGAGTCATGCTGGCTCGCTACCGTGGCAGAACCACTTGCCACACTTGTGATGGCGGAAGACTACGAGAAGAAGCCACCTATGTCAAGATCGGCGAAATGGACATTACTGATCTCATCGATATGCCGGTCGACGAGCTTTTTGTGTATTTTCAAAACCTCAAATTAAATGATTTTGATACCAAAGTAGCCAAACGGCTGATTCTGGAAATCAATAATCGCCTTTCATTCATGTGCAAGGTGGGGCTTGGTTATCTTACCCTCAATCGCCTTTCAGCTACCCTTAGTGGTGGAGAAACCCAGCGGATTAATTTGACCCGAACCTTAGGTAGTAACTTGACTAGCTCCATGTATATCCTGGATGAACCCAGTATTGGCTTACACCCCAAGGATACGAATCGCCTTGTTGAGGTATTGCGCTCCTTGCGCGACCTTGGCAATACCGTGATTGTCGTGGAGCATGAAGAGGATATTATCAAAAGTGCAGACTATCTGATAGATATTGGTCCACATGCCGGTATCCACGGCGGAGAAGTCGTTTTTGCAGGCCCATACGAGGATATGTACAAAGAAGCTTCGGATAGTCTGACCGCAAAATACATGAGTAAGCGGATGGAAATACCGCTTCCGACAGTTCGTCGAAAAGCCATCGACTTCATGGAAATCAAAGGAGCTCGGGAGAACAATTTGAAAGGATTTGATGCTAAATTTCCTTTGCATACGATGACGGTCGTGACGGGTGTATCTGGATCGGGTAAAACTACTTTGGTCAAGCAAATCCTGTATCCCGCCCTCAAGAAGCATTTAGGAGAGAGTTATTCGCGAGCTCCGGGTGTTCATAAGGAATTATCGGGTTCGATAGATTTGATCAATAGAATCGAGTTGATCAATCAAAACCCAATTGGTAAGTCCTCCCGTTCCAATCCAGTTACTTATGTAAAGGCTTACGATACTATCCGGGCCTTGATGACTGCCCAACAATTGTCAAAAATTAGAGGTTTCAAACCGGGGCATTTCTCATTTAATGTAGATGGTGGTCGATGTGATACCTGCAAGGGGGAAGGAGAACAAGTGATTGAAATGCAGTTTCTCGCCGATGTACGCCTAATATGTGAAAGCTGTAAAGGCCAACGCTTCAAACCAGAAGTACTAGAGGTTAAATACAAAGGAAAAAACATCCATGAAATCTTAGATCTCAGTATCTCCGAATCGCTCGATTTTTTCGCAGAAGCCAAGGATGTCATCCGAAAACTCACTCCCTTAAATGATGTAGGCTTAGGCTACGTTAAACTAGGACAATCCTCGAGTACCTTGTCAGGTGGAGAAGCGCAACGGGTAAAACTGGCTTCCTTCCTCGCCAAAGAGCAATCCAGTGAACACATTCTTTTCATCTTCGATGAGCCTACGACCGGCCTGCATTTTCATGATATCAGGAAACTGCTAGATGCACTTAATGCATTGGTTGAAAAGGGGCATACCGTGATTGTGGTAGAACATAACATGGAGGTAATCAAATCAGCGGATTGGATCATTGACTTAGGGCCAGATGGTGGGAAGAATGGCGGAAATCTCGTCTTCCAAGGAACACCAGAGAAATTAGTCAAGATAAAAGGATCTCATACAGGCTATTACCTAAAAGATAAACTAGACTAGCTAAAGGCCTATTTGAAGAGGTTTTAAGACTAACACCACTTCTTAAAAGAGCACTTAGCACATATTTTGAAAATATCGGAAGCCTCCTTATCGACACTTCCGATATTTTCAATAAGCTGCTACGCTGCTATTTGAATGGGTCGCTAAACTTCTCTTCCTGAATAAAATCATAATCCGTTAGCGTATGTAGGAAAGCTAAGAGAGCCGCTTTCTCTTCCGCAGAATAATTGAGTCGCAAGGCTTCCCCATCAAAAACACCATCCTTTCGTAATCGCTTGTCCAAGTTAGGATGTTCCTGGATGCCCTCACTATAATGATCGAGTACATCTTCTAGGGTTTCGAATCGTCCATCATGCATATACGGACCAGTCAAGGCTATATTTCGCAAAAAGGGAACCTTAAACTGACCTTGATCTCTATCGTGATTGGTCAGCGCTCCTACCCCATTATCTTGATAATCAATATCTAGTCCGTTATTAGCCACGGATTGTACTACGCTGGTAAAATCAGCACTATGACAATTGGCGCAACTGGTATTAAAGAGTGCTTTACCCCTATTTTCCTGCGCTGTGAAATTAGCAAAGTCAACCATCGGATCGGCATGCTTATTCAAACCTTCGTCAAAAGGAGTATCCGTTGAAATGAAGCCATTGATGAAATGCTCAAGCGCATCAGTGACGCGATTTGGAGTTACTTTCCCAGTCCCAAAAGCCTTTGTAAAGAGAATATTGTAATAAGCGATATTCTCCAAGCGCTTACTCAATTCATCTAAATCAACCCCCATTTCAATAGCATCTTGTAAAGTCATCATCGATTGTTCTGGGATAGACTTCGCACGCTCATCCCAGAAAAATGCAGCAGGTCGGACAAGGCTACCTACATTGTTTCCCCCTTTATAAGAGACATCAAAATTGGGTACCGAGGCAAGTGCCAATGAATTCCGCTTGGTCAGGTTCCCATTAAAACCTTTACTAAGGGCTACATCATCCGAAAAACCTAGTGATTGTTTGTGACAAGAAGCACAGGATACTGTATTGTTTGCCGATAGTTTGGTATCGTAAAACAAGACCTGACCTAAAGTAGCCTTTGCACTGCTTACTAAGGGGCCTGGTATACCTGCACGAGCCATATGAGTGGGCAAAGTCACAAAGTAGTTGGCGCGTTGTTGCGGTATGTTCAATGTTCTAGCGATGACCTCATATTCGGCATCTGTGTAGTCGGCTTTAGTGATGTCCACAGCTCCTTTATCCTGTTCACAAGCATACAAACAGGCTATCAGTAATAAGAAAAAAGATAGGCTAGGTTTTAGATGTTTGATTTCCATATTTTCGGGTTTTAAATGATGTTGAGTTGGCGAACCCTAATTAAGAGACGCTACTTGAAAGGGTCAGCATAGCGTTCATTTTGCACAAATTTATTATCCGTCAAGGTATGCAAGAAAGCCACTAGGGCGGCTTTTTCTTCTGTGGTAAAACTCATGCGAATAGCCGAGCCATCCTGTCGAAATCCGTCTCGCAAGCGAATATCTAAATTGGGATGAGATTGTATGCCCTCGCTATAATGGTCAATCACTTCTTCCAGTGTTTCAAATCGCCCGTCATGCATGTAAGGCCCGGTGAGGGCTATGTTTCGCAAAAAGGGAACCTTAAATCGTCCATTGTCAAAGTCGAGATTAGTACGTGCCCCTACTCCTTTATCCTCATACTCGAGGTCAAGTCCGTTATTGGCCACCGTCTCTACCAGCGTAGTAAAATCTGCCCCATGGCAGCTTGAACAATTGTTATTGAATAAGGATTTTCCCAAATTTTCCTGGCTAGTGAAGTTAGCGAAATTTTCAAAAGGCCCGAATTTTTTATTTAAGCCTTCATCAAAAGGGGAATCTACCGAAACAAAAGAGTTAATAAACACCTCCAAAGCGTCCGTTATCTTGGCGGGAGTGACCTCTTCCGTCCCATAGGCTTTGCGGAATAGGATTTTGTAGTAGTCTTCATTCTCTAGCTGATCGGAAAGTGCGTACAGATTCGCTCCCATCTCAATATCATCTTCTAATGTCATCTTGCTTTGTTCGGCAATGCTATGCGCTCTTTCATCCCAAAAGAAGAAAGCAGTTTGCCCGGCGAATGAATTTCCACCGTAGGATGATTCAAAATTAGCGGTGGAAGCCAAGGGTAAAGAATTACGCTTGGTCAATTCTCCTCGAAAGCCCTTACTCAGGGCTACATCATCCGAAAAAGCCAGTTCTTGTTTATGACAGGAACCACACGATACCGTATTGTTGGCAGATAATTTGGTATCATAAAATAACACCGAACCTAGCGTAGCCTTTGCATCATTTATTTCAGGGGTTTGCGCTCCACTGCGGATCATGTGGAGAGGAAATTCAACTGCAAAACTAGCTCTAGCGCGAGGGAGGTTCAGGTATTGAGAAAGGGTTGCAAATTCTTCTTCAGAATAACTGACCTTAGTCAAATCTACCTTATCTTCTAGACAAGAGGACAGGAAAGTACAGACAGCTAGGCATAGCACTAGCTTAATAGATAGGGTTTTAATTTTCATAAGCTTTATTTTATAAGGTTACTCAATTTAATAATTTTTTCCCTCTTCTTTATTTTTTTAACATTCCAGCTCCTATACGTCAGTTGAAAAGCCTATTTTCGCGCCCATCACTATCTTATAGCGACAAAAATTATCGGATATGAAAATCTTACAAGACAAAATAGCACTAGTCACTGGCGGTTCGAGAGGAATCGGAGAAGCGATTGTTAGGGCTTTCGCTGAGGCTGGAGCGACCGTTGCTTTTACTTATATCTCCTCTTCTACCAAAGCAGATGCACTCGTTAGTGAATTGGCGGCGGAAGGAGCGACACTCCAGGCTTTTCAATCAGATGCTAGCTCATTTTCTCAGGCAGAGGAATTGATCAAAGCAGTGCATGAAGCTTTTGGTCGTATTGATATTTTGGTTAATAATGCCGGAATTACTCGCGATACATTGATGTTGAGGATGTCGGAAGAACAATGGGACCAGGTGGTACAAACCAACCTCAAATCCGTTTTTAACTTGACTAAACACTCCTTGCGGTCCATGATGAAAAACAGAAAAGGATCGATCATCAATATGAGTTCTGTGGTAGGGATTACGGGAAATGCGGGCCAGGCCAACTATGCTGCTTCCAAGGCGGGAATTATTGGTTTCAGCAAATCTATTGCGAAAGAGATGGGATCTAGAAATGTGCGTTGCAATGTGGTGGCACCGGGTTTCATTGAAACAGATATGACCGATGAATTATCCGATGAAGCTAAGGCTAGCTATTTGGCTAATATTCCTTTGAAACGCTTAGGAAAGGCAGAGGAAATTGCACAGACTTGCGTTTTTCTTGGTTCTGATATGTCTAGTTACATCACGGGGCAAACGCTAAGCGTTTGTGGCGGGATGAATTCATAAGCGACACCTTCTTCTCTCAAATAAAAAGGAGTAGCCCCGTTACGGGCTACTCCTTTTCTTTGATATCTTTCCAAGGTCTTGCTTCTCTGCGATTAGAGACTGGCAAGACTCAGCAATAGATACTGCTACTGTGTTTTCTACTTTTGTTGGGTTCAAAGGTTACTGCCTAGTCGGCAATGAACATTGAATACTTTCCTGCTTAGGACCTTTTAGTTCCTTCCAGGCGCAGTTCGTTTAATCTACCGGCGACTCGAGTGATCGTGCTTAGGCGACCTCGATTTAGTGTGTAGTACTTTGCCGTAGTTTTCTCTCTCAATACCAAGATACCGGCTGCGGTCAGTGTTTTCAACTGGCGCTCTAGGTCTTTGGCATTAACGGTTAAACTTTGTAAAATTTCGTGAAAGGTGCCTCCCCCTCTTTTTCGAAGAAATTCTAAGATGGGAATACTTTCATCTTGGCTCAGGGTCTCAAGTAACAGAATAGCTTGTGTGACTTTGTCGTCACTGGTGCGCGAAATAGTGTTCCATGTGATCATAAAAGTAGGTTTATTAAAAAATAGCTTAGTTGGCATGTCTTCTCACTTTTCAGTAAGAAAGCCAGGCCATGCTTCGGTGATTTATACTTTATGATTTTGGTTTTCTAGCAGATTACACTTGCCCATTCAGGATCAAAAGAGAGCTAGCTTCCCTGGCTGCTAGTAGGCTCCATTTTAAAACAAGTAGCAAACGATCTGTCTAGCGTACTTTTAGAGATGCTTGCGTAAGCATGCTCTTATTATTAGCTTACGAAGGTATTGAATGAGAGTTTCAAGCGGATTGATATATTTATATTAGGGACAGGAATTAGCTTATCACGATCCTAATAAAGGGGCTAGCTCGACTTTTATCTAGCGGTAAAGCACAAAATTTGTGCGAGAACCTGTAATTTTAAGTTTTAGTAGCAGATAAAAATGTGTCTTGTTCACATTTTATCCGTCAGAAAAATGCCAGTCGTGAAAGATTACATTCTCTAACACGTCTAGGAGCATGTTTGAGCTGACCTCAATTGCCTACCCAAACATGCGCATCACTTAACCGAACTTACAAAAATTAGACTATGCCTGTTAGAATGGAAAAAGATCCCGAAAATAATAGCGGGAACAATAGGCCTACCGGCCCCAGCAATGGTGGTGGTGGGGGAATGATCAAGAAAATACTTCCTTTTTTGATCATGTTTTTATTTAAAAGACCCAAACTGATTCTTCCTGTTTTAATTATTGGAGGGATTTGGTATTTCTTTTTGGGAGGACAGGCTATGTTGAGTGGAGGGCCAACTGCAGAGGATTCTTTCGATACGTCAGCGTTCTCCTTGGGTGCTTCCTTAAACGAGGAGTTATTTGACCAAGCAAAAGTTTTCGAACCATTGACTTATGGTTATGGCGGAAGCGGGTTGCCTACTCAGGTTTCCTTGGCCAACTACGCCCCACGCCGTTTACATCAAGGACAGCAAGGATCTTGCGTAGGTTGGGCGAGTGCCTATGGTGCGCGTACCATCTTACACGCTAAAGCGACTGGGCAAAACCCCAATCAGATCGCTTTTAGTCCTTCCTATCTATACAATCAGATCCATTTGGAAGGCTGCCAAGGTGCTTATATGCTCGATGCCATGAAAGCCATGTCTCAAAATGGCGGCGTACCTTTCAATGATTTCAAATACAATGATCGCAGTTGCGATGCCCAGCCCGGTAACTCCCTACTCAGCAAGGGGCGACAGTTTAGAATCAAAGGCTATAATCGCCTAACGCTAGGTGCCAATAATTATAAGGTAGATATAGAAGGGATGAAACAAAACCTGGCACAAGGTGCGCCAGTGGTCATCGGCATGATGGTCGGAGGGTCCTTTATGAGTAGAATGGTCGGACAAGATAGCTGGTCTCCATCGCAACGAGATTACTCGATGCGGGGTTTTGGTGGTCATGCCATGTGTGTGATTGGTTATGACGATAATAGAAATGGCGGTTCTTTTCAGGTCATGAATAGCTGGGGCGAAGATTGGGGAAATCGCGGGATTTTCTGGGTAACATACCGGGATTTCGAGCATTTCACCAAAGAAGCCTATGGCTTACACCCAATGGGCAGTACAGCACAATATGACCCCAATAAATTGGAGGTGCAATTTGGCCTTGCTGATCTGGCTACGCAAAGTACAATCGCCTTGCAGCAATCTTCAGATATTGAGTTCCGAACGGCTCGTCCCATTCGCAAAGGAGATAAATTCAAAATCTTAGTGGCCAATAGCGTCGAATGCTATGTCTATGTTTTTGGCCAGGAAACGGATGGATCAAGTTATGTCCTTTTCCCTTATACGCAGAAACACTCGGCTTATTGCGGTATTACAGGGACACGCCTCTTTCCTAGAGACTACTCGATGAAGGCAGATGAAATTGGTAATACCGATTATATTGCTGTCGTCGTTTCCAAAAAAGAACTCGATTTCGACCAATTCAATCGACGGATTAGCCAAAGTCGACAGCCCACTTATGCGGGTAAGTTGAAGGAAGCAATCGGTGCGGAGCGTATTACGGACGTGAAGTTTGAAGCGGGTAAAACGGTTTCGTTCAATGCTACTACTGGTGGTAAGAATATCGTGGGTACGGTATTGGCGCTGGATAAGCAGTAGTTTTTTGCTCCTCTCTTCCTTCCTTCAGGGGGTGAATTCACTCACCCCCTGAAGGAGGAGCAAAAAAAAGCCCGAGCACACTTGGCGCCCGGACCACTGACTATCATAAATTACCCGACTATATTTAAATTTTCTTCGCTAGAATTTTATACCCACACTAGCGGTCAGCATATTGTTCTTGCCTTGTGCGCTTTTGAAGTAATCCTTCAATCCTATCTCGTAGGTTACATCTACGGTCAAGAAGGCCAAATCGATTCCAACGCCAAGGTTGGCGCCGTAGTTGAAGCGATTGAGGTCTTTCATATTGAAGTCAAAGTTTTCTTTCTCATTCACCCCAATGATATAGGACGGCGTAATACCCCCTTTGGCATGAATACCGAGTAGACCATTGTCACCCGTTAGTCGGAAGCCAATATTCAAAGGTAAACGCACACTCTGAATCGTCGTTTCGTCTTTCAATTTGATATCCTCCGGATTGTCAATCTCATTTTCTTTCAATAGACGTGCGGTGTAGCTGTAGTAGTGTACCCCCGGATTGAGGAAAAATATCCCATCTCCAACTCTCAAGTCAAATCCGGCATTCCAGCCAGCCCGTACCTCTGCGTCCATATTTTGCAGTTTAGCATCCAGTGCGGATACATTAAGGCCGACCTTCGGATTAACAGTAACTTGAGCAAAAGAAGGGGTAATCATTAATAACAGTGCAAATGCTGCCAACAACTTCATAGATTGTTTCATGATGGCTTTGGTTTTGGATGATTGAATCAAATTACGCCACTAAAACGATCTGAAATCGCAGATTAATGTGAAGAAATTCACAAAGTCTGTTAAGAAAAATATAAATGAAATAAGCTCATTTTAGCCTTAATCCATATCCCTATATTTTACTAATTTTGAGGAAAGACTAGTATTATAAGCCGTTTTACTAAACTGCCTGTACATGAAAACCATCCTCCGACTGTTAAAATGGACGCTCTTCAGCATCCTAGGTTTACTCCTGCTTGTCGTCATTTTTGTAGGGCTAGATCGCGATGCACAATCGATCACACTAAGTCCAGCCGAGAAAAATGACATGCCACATCAAAAGGAATATAGTCCACCCATAGATTCTAGTTTGTACTATTCCCTTTTGGCTACCTACGGCAAAAACAAGGTATTGGCCAAGGGTTTTGAGATACAATGCCTACTGGCTTTATCTCATTATCCGGAGCTGAAAGAAGTACCGATCGACTTTCGGGTTCAGCCTGCCTTTATCCCGCTTTCGTCTCGGCCCTCTCCGATTACAGTATTGCTGCCGTGGGTGAAACGAAAATATTGGGTCATCATTAGTAGTCAATCGGCAGACTTCTTTGAAAAAATACTCTTGCGCAATATTCCTTTTAATGAGCAAGTTGGGATTATTGGGCATGAGTTGGCCCATTCGGTCTTCTATTTGGATAAAACATCGTTTCAATTGGCCCGTATCGCCTATAATTATGAGTATAATAATGAGTTCCAACGCAATTTCGAGCGGGAAACTGACAAACGAGCGGTAGCACATGGCTTAGGGTATCAACTCTATGACTTTGCTTTTTTTGTCCGAAAGGCATTCGGTAATACCCAAGAAGAGATCGCCAAGGAAGAAGGCGACACGTATTTGAGCCCGAAGGAAATCGCGAATGAAATGACGAAATACTCTTTTTATAAAGATACTTTAGCGGCTCCGAGTACTTACTTTGGAGATTGAAAACAGAGCAAACGCTTACCTATAAAATTCTATATGGAGGTGGGCCTGTACGATGCTGGCGCATCCATGTTGGGAACCAAGCGGGCGCTCAGAGATATCCTACAGATCAAACGATATGAGGTGGATTATAGGGAATTCAATGGCGGCCATAGTTATGTCAACTGGCGAGGTTCCCTTTCCGATGGTTTAATTTCTTTATTGGGTATTAAATAGCTAGATGTTTTACCGTCCCTCTACTATGCATGTAAAGCTAAGATTGGGGTATTCGCATGATAAGCTAATGCTTTAGTCTTACTATAATTAAAAAGCTCTTGAATAAAACTCCGCTTACGGGTCAACATGGTGATGATATCGATGTTCTCTGCGGCTAAGTAATCCGTTATCCCTTTATTTCTATCCGTACTATCGATTACCTTATATTGTATGGCACTAGCTGTTTCTCCAACGGCCGCTTGAAATTTATCCATTTGTTGGGTCAAGGGAGCGGTGTGAGCCAGGTCGACATTAATACAATGAAAATTAGGATCAAAACGCTCAAAGAGCTGTACTAGTTTTTTGAGGGCATTTACATCGGCTGTTTGATAGGCCGTAGCGTAGGCGATGTTATCAATCGTACCGTCAAATTCGGCATTGGCTGGCACGGCTAAAACAGGACAAGTAGCATTCTCGAGAATTTCCCCCGCGACACTACCGAGAAAAATCTCCTTTATGCCTCGGGCACCAGTAGTCCCCAACACAATGATGTCCGCTTCTTCCTTCTCAGCTGCCTCGAGGATATTCTGTACAACCTCACCTTCCTCCAACATATGACGCACCTCTATGTGACTCATGTCATTCTTTTCTGCCAACTCTACCAAAGTAGGAATGGCATCTTTATAATTTTGAAAAGAATACAAATCCATCGTCTGATAGAAATTGTACAAGCTACCAGGAAGGTGCACATCTCCAACTTGTAACTCTTGGTACACGTGCAGCGCTGTCTCTTATACACATCTGACGCTGCCGACGAAGAGGATAGTGTAGATC
>CAJXUM010000101.1 GCA_913060855.1 uncultured Lewinella sp.
ACGAGATCAGCCTCGGTCTCGTGGGCTCGGAGATGTGTATAAGAGACAGATTGGGGCTGAAATTGAAATAATTTGTCGGTATGAAGTTTTCACCTGCATTCGGGGCAAATGTAATTTTTTTTTATGAGCTTCTCTAAACTTTTCTACGAGCGGTACTTCCCTTAATCTAATGCTTAAGTACTCAAATAGTTTCGCGAAACCATTTGCGGTTATATCTTGTTTTTGAAATATGGATAGGAATTTTATCAAAAATAAAGCTCGATAAACAAATTATTGGCCTATAATTGCACCCTAAATTCTATTCCTCTAAAGTCGTTCATCATACAGACAGATAACCCATTTTTATGCAAAGTAAATTGTACGCTATCTCCCACCTCCCTACCCCCAAAGCTGAAAAGATCAAAAAAGAGACCCAACTGCATGGGCACACCCTTGTCGATGATTACCATTGGCTCAATGATCGTGAGAACCCTAAGGTAATTGACTACCTAAAGGCAGAAAATGAATATACAGGAAAAGTCATGGGCCATCTTGACACCTTCAAAGAGAGCTTATTCCAAGAAATCAAAGGCAGAATAAAAGAGGAAGATCAATCGGTTCCCTATAAAGATAATGGGTACTATTATATCACCCGGTACGAGGAAGGAAAAGAATACCCCATCTATGGCCGAAAGAAGGATACGCTTACGGCCCCTGAAGAAGTGATAATTGATGTGAATCAGCTAGCAGAAGGCAAAAGTTATTATTCAGCTGCCGGCCTTTCGGTGAGTCCTAATAATAAAATATTAGCTTTTGGGGAAGATGTGGTTTCTCGTAGAATTTATACTATCCGGTTTAAAAACTTGGAAACGGGAGAATGGCTGGAGGATCAAATCCCCAATACAGGTGGGAAGGCGGTTTGGGCCAATGACAATAAGACCTTATTCTATGGGGTGAAAGATGAGACCTTGCGCTCCTTTAAAATTTTCAAGCATCGCTTGGGTACTCCGGTAGAAAATGACGAAGAGATTTATCACGAAAAGGATGAGACCTTCAATACCTATGTCTACAAGACTAAATCGGAAAAATATATTGTGATCGCTTCTTTTCAAACGGTTAGTTCAGAGTATCGAGTACTCAATGCAGATACGCCAGATGAAGATTTTAGCGTGTTACAGCCACGAGAAAGAGATTTGGAATACGATATCGCACACTACGCGGATAAGTTCTATATCCGCACCAATTTAGACGCACGAAATTTCCGCTTGATGGTGACGCCAGAGACCGCCACCACTAAAGAAAATTGGGAAGAGGTCATTCCAAACCGTGAAGATGTTCTCTTAGAGGATATGGATATTTTCAAGGACTACTTGGTCTTGTCCGAACGTAAGAATGGTATTACACAGATTCGAATCATTCCAAGTGAAGGAGAAGAACACTATATCAGCTTTGGGGAAGAAGCTTACATGACTTATACCAGCATCAATTTAGAGTTTGATACGAATCTACTACGATTGGGCTATCAATCCTTGACTACTCCCCCAACCGTCTATGATTATGATATGGGGACAAAAGCCTTCACCTTACTGAAGCAAAAAGAAGTACTGGGGGGCTTTGATCCCAAAGATTATCGGTCAGAACGGGTCTTTGCACCCGCTAGAGATGGCGCCAAAGTTCCGATTTCAATCGTCTATCATAAAGACTTTAAGAAAGATGGCC
Organism: uncultured Lewinella sp.; assembly: GCA_913060855.1. Lineage (GTDB taxonomy): Bacteria > Bacteroidota > Bacteroidia > Chitinophagales > Saprospiraceae > DT-111. The sequence goes on from CAJXUM010000101.1 coordinate 1,699, forward strand.
AACAGCCTTTACTCCTATATGGTTATGGGTCGTATGGTGCGAGTATGGATCCAAGTTTTGGCATTGCCCGATTGAGTTTATTGAATAGAGGTATGGCTTTTGCCATTGCGCATATTAGAGGAGGTGAGGAAATGGGAAGGCATTGGTATGAGGACGGGAAGCTGCTGAATAAGAAGAATACTTTTTTTGATTTTATAGACTGCGGTAAATTCTTAGTGCAAGAGAAATTTGTAGCAGAAGATCAACTCTTTGCGATGGGTGGTAGCGCTGGCGGCTTGCTTATGGGAGCTGTCATCAATATGGAACCACAGATGTGGAAAGGCATCGTTGCTGCGGTGCCCTTTGTCGATGTCATCAATACGATGTTGGACGAAAGTATTCCACTCACGACAGGTGAATTTGATGAATGGGGCAACCCCAAGGAGGAGAAGTTTTTTGACTATATCTATTCCTATTCTCCCTACGACCAAGTCGAGGCCAAGGAGTATCCAGCCATGTTAGTGACTACAGGATTACACGACTCCCAAGTACAGTACTGGGAGCCTGCCAAGTGGGTAGCTAGACTAAGGGTTTACAAGACTGATCAGAATCCCTTGGTTTTACACACCAATATGGAAGCTGGACATGGTGGGGCATCCGGGCGCTTTCAACGCATCAAAGAAGTGGCCCGAGAATATGCTTTCCTACTTGATTTGGCTGGAAAGATTAAAGAATAAGGTTCAATTTAATACTAAAAATATTGGAGCCGGGGTATTATCGACTTGCCACTGGCTCCAATATTTCTTGCAATTTCTGAATGACAAAATCTGCCTCTTCCACCGTATTGTGATGAGAGAAAGAAAAACGAATCGTCTTACGTAGTGAGTCTGGCATAAGCGTAGCCAAGACATGCGATACGGTCTCCGCGCCAGAACTACAGGCACTTCCACCGGATACACTAATTCCTGCCATATCCAGATTGAGTAAGAGTAGATCAGCCTTTGGAGAAGGCGGAAAACTCAAGCTCAGTACCTTGTAATGACCATTTTCAGGATCACCATTAATTTCTATTTCCGGCATCACGGCAAGAAGTTCTCGGAGAAAATGATCCCGCACGGCCTTCGTTTTTGCCTTCCGAATCTCCAATTCAGCATAAGCCATTTCCATAGCTTTCGCCAGGCCAATAATACCGTGGATGTTTTCCGTACCCGCTCGCATATTTCGTTCCTGTGACCCTCCATCCATGATAGGATCAATTGGGTTATCACCGTTGATATAGATAAATCCTACGCCTTTGGGACCATAAAATTTATGGGCGGCAGCAGTGAGGAAGGAAATAGGCGTTTCTTCCAAATCAAAGGGAAAATAGCCCATCGTTTGAACCGTGTCCGAATGAAATAGCGCACCATGGGCTTGGCACAATAATGCGACTTCATGAATATCGATCATCAGCCCCAATTCATTATTAGAGTGCATCAAAGAAACCATCGTCTTTGGTCCACCTGCCGCCAAAAGCTTTTCAAGTTCCTTAATATCGGGCAAGCCTGTACTCGTTAAAGGCAAATTGACAACTTCCACCTCGTTCGTCCCGGCTAAACGATCCAATGAATGCAACACACAATGGTGTTCCAATGGAGAGCTAATAATCCGACGTACCCCCAAATCTCGAACCGCTCCTTTCAAGGCCATATTACTCGACTCCGTACCTCCTGAGGTGAAAAATATTTCACCAATTGAGACATTGAGCAGTCGTGCAACAGTCCTACGAGCCTGTTCTACTACCGTTCGAGCCGTTCGCCCTTCCTTATGAATCGAAGATGGATTGCCGTAATGCTGCTGCATACATTCAATCATCACTTGCATTACTTCCGGATCAATAGGTGTGGTCGAGGCATTGTCGAAAAATACTCTTTTCATCTTATTATTTTAGGCTACGGGGTGTTTAGGATTCAAGCGTTTAGGTCTGACGCCCCAGGCCGCTATCTCCCCCCTAGCTTGATAAAGTCTATACTAGCTCTGTACTAAACCATTTTGCAACCAATTTCGTTTCTTCGCTCTCCGCTGTGCGATGGCTAAACTCATTGGTCCTAATATCATAGTGGTAGTCTTTTATCCAAGCAACATGGTGTTGTGCCAGTTGTTCAAGCGCATTTAGGATATAATCCATTTCCTCATTTGTTGTCACAGGATGAATGGACATGCGAATCCAACCGGGTTTGGCAGAAAGGTTACCATAGCTAATCGCATCTGAAATTTGCCGAGAATCTGGCTGGCTGACATTCAGCAAATAATGACCATAAGTTCCTGCACAAGAACAACCGCCTCGTACCTGTACCCCAAAATGGTCGTTGAGCAACTTCACGCCCAAGTTATAATGTAAATCATCGATATAGAACGAGATAACCCCCAAGCGGTCTCGGTGTTGGCTAGCCAAAATATGCAAATTAGGAATTTGATCCAGCCGAGCCCAAACCCTATTCAACAACTCCTTTTCGCGCGCTAGGATATTATCCACCCCCATTTTAGCTTTCAGCTTCATGGAGAGTGCTACTCGTATCGTTTGTAAGAAAGAAGGTGTTCCTCCATCCTCACGTGTTTCGATTTCATCGATATACTTATGCTCTCCCCAGGGGTTGGTCCAATCTACCGTCCCCCCACCTGGGTTATCAGGAATCTGATTTTTATATAACTTAGGGTCAAAAACCAAGATCCCAGAGGATCCCGGTCCGCCCAAAAATTTATGTGGAGAAAAATAAATCGCATCTAAATGCTCCGCTTCATTTTCAGGGCGCATCACAATGTCAATGTAAGGTGCCGAACAAGCAAAGTCTACAAAACACAAACCTCCGACTTTATGAATAGCCTTTGCTACCTCAAAATACGGTGTCTTCAGTCCAGTCACATTTGAGCAAGAGGTAATCGCCGCAATTTTCAACTTCCGATCACTATATTCCTCCAACAAGGCTTCAAAATGTTCCAAGCACATTAAGCCATCCAAATTCGGCTTAATCACCTCGACATCTGCTATCGTTTCCAGCCAAGATGTTTGATTGGAATGGTGCTCCATATGGCTTACAAATACGATGGGTCGATCTTCTGCTTGCAAATTGACTTTCTTGCGAAAGCTTTCATGTAGTTTTAGTCCTAAAATACGCTGAAACTTATTGACCACTCCGGTCATCCCCGAATTGGATGAAATCAGTACATCTGAAGGATTAGCACCTACTTGTTCCTTGATATAGGCCTTGGCTTCTTTATAGGCTAAGGTCATCGAACAGCCGGTGATTGTGGTTTCCGTGTGGGTATTTCCCACAAAAGGTGCTATTGTTTCTCCCATCAATTTCTCAATGGGTTGGTACAAGCGACCGCTAGCGGTCCAGTCCGCGTATACAATAGGTTTTTCTCCGTAGGGAGATTGAAAGGATTGTTTGTTCCCAATTACATGCTCGGCAAAAGGAGCAAAAAAACTTTCTAATGTGGTGGTAGGTGTTGTTGTTAAGCTCACAACTTACTTTTTTTTGGTCTACTTTAATTTTTCAATATCTCTGCCACCTCACCTTTTATGGCATTCACCAAATCTGCCGCTTTTTCTGCCGTAGCCGCTTCTGCGTAGATTCGGATAATAGGCTCGGTGTTTGATTTACGCAAATGTACCCAACAATCTGGAAAATCTATCTTTAATCCGTCAATTGTGTTGTATGGATCATCCTTGTGCGCCACTTCCAATGCCTCTAAGAGTTTACCCAAATCAATTGAAGCATCTAAGGCAATTTTATCCTTTACCATTTCATATTGAGGGTAAGTAGCTCGCAAAGCAGACATCTTCATATTGGCCTGTGCTAAGTGCGATAAGAACAAAGCAATCCCCGCTAAGGCATCTCGTCCGTAATGTAAAGCCGAAACGATAATCCCTCCATTTCCTTCTCCTCCAATTTCAGCACCTACAGCCTTCATCTGGTCGACTACATTTACTTCTCCCACTGCACTGGCATAGTATTTCCCTCCATGCTTTTCTGTCACATCTCTCAGTGCTCTGGTCGAAGAAAGGTTCGAGACACTGGCACCCGGGTTTCTACTCAACATATAATCCGCTACCGCCACTAAGGTGTATTCTTCGCCAAACATGGAACCATCTTCATTCACAAATGCCAAACGATCAACATCTGGATCGACAGCAATGCCCAAGTCAGCGCCTTCTCGAACGACCGCTTCGGCCAATTGCCCTAGGTGTTTAGGCAGGGGTTCGGGATTGTGGGCAAAATCGCCTGTTACTTCCCCGTTGATTAGGATCACCTCACAGCCCATTTGCTCAAGGATCGGCGGTACCGATAGTGCTCCGGTAGAATTAACCGCATCTACTACTACCTTAAAAGCTTTCTGCTTCACGGCTTCCACATCGACATCAGGAAGGGCAAACACTTGCTCAATATGTTCTGCTAAATAGCCATCTTCTTCCCGATAACTACCTAACTCCTCTACTTCATTGAAAATAATCCGCCCCTCTGACAGCCATTTCAGTAAGGTTTCTCCATCTTCTTTCGAGATGAATTCGCCTTGATGATTTAAAAACTTGAGTGCATTCCATTGCTTAGGATTATGGCTGGCAGTGACAATAATACCTGCACCCGCCTCAAAAGCTGGTACGGCCATTTCTACTGTCGGGGTGGTAGACAGGCCAAGGTCGATCACTTCGAATCCGAGACTAACAAAAGTCTGTGAAACCAGCTGGCTAACCAAAGCACCACTGATCCTTCCGTCTCTTCCGATCACCAACTTTTTTGGCGCTCCTTGTTCACTTAACCAATAGCCAAATGCTGCACTACATTCTACAATATCAATAGGCGTCAGATTATCGCCCTTTTTCCCTCCGATTGTTCCTCTAATTCCTGAGATTGATTTAATTAATGCCACTGTTCATTGTTTTTGTAAGGTTCAAAATTATATACTTTTAGTAGAGATTACTAATCCATGTCTACTAGTTTTCTATTTCCTTTCTGTCCTAACTATTTGGTGTAGACCAAAGTCCGTTCAAAAAAGTCTTCCACTCATTCTTTTTTGCAACAAGGCTACAAAAATGAGTTACAAAGAAGAAATTAGTCGGGCAAAGTCCCTTTTTCTGACCGCATAGTCTATCTTTGCAGTCAATCTATAAGTACTTGGCCAACCACCTATGATAGAGACATTATTACAATTAGATCAAGCCTTATTTTTCTGGATAAATAACGATTGGCATAATCCAATCCTGGATTGGGTCATGCCTTACTGGCGTAGTAAATACACCTGGATCCCTTTTTATGTGCTACTTCTGGGATTCTCGATCTGGAAGTTTAAGCGTAGAGGACTCTACTTTATACTGGGATTGGGATTAACTGTTGCAATTTCGGACCAACTAAGTAGTGAGTTGGTCAAAAAAAATGTTCAACGGGTGAGGCCCTGTAATGATGTCAGTATCAAAGAAGATGTGGCTCTATTGGTACGCTGCGGTGGTGGATATAGTTTTACTTCTTCACACGCCACCAACCATTTTGCTGTAGCGGTGTTTTTACTTTTAACATTAGGTAGACGATTCAAGTATATGGGGGGGCTCTTGCTCTTTTGGGCAGGAAGTATTGCTATAGGGCAGGTTTATGTCGGTGTACATTATCCCTTAGATATTCTAGGCGGAGCCCTGTTGGGCAGTTTGGTCGGAATACTGATCGCTTACCTTTTTAATAAGTACATTGGACTAGAAAAGACCGTCACCTCAATCGCATAATTCAACAAATAAACTCCCTAGATGGCAATTTGGGAATATCTAGCTTTACTAACCGCTGTTCTTTTTAGTGGCGGAGTGGCCTTACTCATTAAGACTGAGAGCAAAAATGCAGTTCAGTTTTTACTTTCTTTTAGTGGTGCTTATATATTGGGTATCACTGTTTTGCACCTCATGCCGAGTGTTTTTTCTGGCGAGTTTAAAACGGCTGGGTTCTGGTTATTGGGCGGTTTCTTCATTCAATTATTACTGGAACAGCTTTCCAAAGGGGTGGAACACGGCCATATTCACGCTCATCCTGGTGCCAAGCCTGGTTTTGCTATTTCTATTATGTTGGGCTTGTGCTTACATGCCTTCATCGAAGGGCTCCCACTTAGTAATTATGCGGAATTTCACGATGCCTTACATTCTCATGGGGAAAACAGTGAAGATCACCACTTGCTATTTGGTATAATCTTGCATAAGATTCCAGCGGCTTTCGCTTTGATGATTCTCTTTGTAAAATCTGGTTATTCTAAGACGATCGCTTTGATTTGCCTATTTCTATTTGCTAGTATGTCTCCCTTAAGTGCTTTGATCACGGCTGGCATGAAGATGGATCTCAACTTATTGGCTAATCTGGTCGCCTTGGTGGTAGGTTCCTTTTTACATATCTCCACGACCATCTTATTTGAGGCAGATGATAAACGGCAACATACGGTATCTTGGCGTAAGTTATTGGTTATTGTAGCCGGACTTGGCTTATCGATGTTTACTTTACACTAATTATTGTTAGGCAGCCCTAATAGAAAACCTAAGGTGTCTATGCCATCCGCATAGTCAGATAAACCAGGGGTTTGGGCCCTACCAAAAGAAAAGGTGTCATTCTTCAGTAGTGCTTCTTGTGCGACAATGCACTGAATTTCATCTCCTCGTTGCTCCAACATGTTTTCTAGACTGGAAATATCTGAATAGTATTCATAATTAAGATTGGCGATGCGGGAGGCTATCATTTTATCTTCGCGCAATAGGATACAACCATTGGCCAGGAAAGGTTCTTTGTTCAATAAGTACATGGCATAGTTATAATCGAAATTGTTCTTATATTTTGAATGCCGGATAACATCTCGAAACTCATGTAAGGCCGTCAAAAGAATATCAAAATCATAGCCGGTCGGCACGTAGACTTTGGAGACATTTCGGCAGCCCAATCCAAAGTAGCGAAAAACATCTTTCCCCAAGCTATGCAATTCATCTGTTGATTCTTGACCAGAAAGCACCGCTATTGCATTTCGGTTTTTACGGATGATGTTTGGATATTTACTAAAATAGGTTTCAAAATAACGGGCAGAATTATTACTTCCTGTGGCAATTACCGCATCGACATCTGCTAATTTATCTACTAGCTGAAAGTAAGCCATTGCTCTTTCATCCCACTGTATGAGTAATTTGATTAGATAGGCCAATACAAACTCATCTTTGGAAGAGAGCTTAATTCGGGAGATATGTCCAGAGAGAAAAACGCATAGAATATCATGAAACCCCACCAATGGGATATTTCCAGCCAATACTAAGCCGACTTTATGAGCTAATACTGAGTCCGATAATTCATAGGACGCTAGCCAGGCCCTTAACTTTTCCTCTTTCAAAAAATGATCCGCAATGGCACTGATAGCAGATTGCTGATTCTCGATGGTGAACCAAGGATTCTTATATTGGGTTCGGCTCATCCAAGCTTCCAATAATTCATCATCGTTTTTCCGCAAATGCTCGCCCAAACGAATCATTAAGGCTATCCTTTCGGCTACGGTCATAATCAACTAAATTTTTTCCAAATCGCCTTTATCCCTTCCATCCCCAATTCTTCCATTGTCTTAATATTCCGAAGGTAAATTTGATCTGGATCGTGTACGCTAGATAAGGCTTCCGTCATACTTTCCTCTCTCAGCAGGTGCAGTATCGGATAAGGAGCTCGGTTTGTGAAATTCTCTACATCACTTAACTGAGTTCCCGCAAACTGATAGTCAGGGTGAAAAGAAGCGATTTGAAGGTCACCGACTAAGTCCTCCTTTTCCAAAAGCGTATTGGCGTCGTACAACAAATTATTAAAGTCCAAAAAAGCAGGAAAGGAATCGGGCAAGAGGATAAGCGTTGTTTCCAAAACGGTAGCCGGCTTATCCATCAATTGTTGCATTTCCTCCTTCACTCCTTCCAATATTTCATGCTTGGTCACCGATTCCATTACGATATAACGGATGGTGTCTTGCTGAAATGGACGTTTGGCAAACGGACAGAGTTGTAGGCCAATCACGGCCTCCTCCAACCACCGCTGGGTATTCCGAATAATAGTATCTTTTTCCGTCGGCTCCAAGCAGCAAAGTTTTATAATGGTGAATCCTTTCGGGTTTCCACATAGCGTCGCCAAGTGGCTAGTACCGTTGCAAAATCTTCGGGGAGATCTGACTCAAAATACATCGCTTCTCCAGTAATGGGATGTGTAAATCCTAAGGATTTTGCATGTAGTGCCTGTCGTGGCATCATATCAAAGCAGTTTTCTACGAAGCGCTTATACTTGCTATACACTGTCCCTTTCATAATCCGGTGCCCGCCGTATCGCTCATCATTAAATAGTGGATGCCCTTTATATTTCATATGCACCCGAATCTGGTGGGTTCGACCTGTTTCCAACTGGCATTCCACTAGAGTCAGGTAATACAAGCGTTCCAATACCTTATAATGTGTCACCGCCCACTTGCCGTGCTCCTCTTCTGGAAAAACGGTATACATCTGCCTGAAACGTAAATGCCTGCCGATGTGTCCCGTAATGCTCCCTTCATCTTCTTCTACATCTCCCCAGACCAGCGCTACATATTTTCTTTCAATCGTATGGTAAAAAAACTGCTTGGCTAAACCCGTTAATGCTTCATCTGTTTTCGCTACTACCATCAGTCCAGAAGTGTCCTTATCGATTCGGTGTACCAAACCCAAGCGATCATTGGTATTTCCATCCAGTATGGGCAGGTCTCTGAAGTGATAGGCCAAGGCATTGACTAAGGTTCCATCCCAGTTTCCAAAGCCCGGATGTACCACAAGGCCTGGTGGCTTGTGTACAATCAAGAGGTAATCATCTTCGTACCTAATATCAAGTGGAATATCTTGTGGCACTAAGCCCTTGGAGTGCGCGGGTGGCTTGGGCATCAACAATTCGATTTCCTGCCCAGGCTTAATTTTAAAATTAGGCTTGACCATTTCCTTACCATCCACTCGTATAGCTCCTCCCTTTATCGCAGATTGGATACGATTCCGGGAAACCTTCTTCATACGGTCCTGCAAAAATTTATCGATACGGATAGGCGTTTGCTTAGGATCAATGGTGATCGTTTGCAATTCATACAAATCATCCGATTCTTCTGTTCCTATTTCCTCTTCATTCATAAGCTCCTAATTTTGAACCTGCAAAATTATACTTAAGATAGGAGAATCTAGTGTTTTAGGCTGATATTTTTAGGTCTTAGTAGTTGGACGGAAATAAATGAAGTCATTTTTTTTGAAAGCTTTTGAAAATTTCGCACACTTCTTCCTTATAGTCAGAAGCTT
>CAJXUM010000102.1 GCA_913060855.1 uncultured Lewinella sp.
TCTTCGTCGGCAGCGTCAGATGTGTATAAGAGACAGAAATAGATGAGCTCCCCAAAGATGAGGCGCCATTTATTCAAATGGTAGTACCAGGGTTCTAAATGCCCCTCTACACCTTGTGTAATGTGCTGTGCATTATAGGCAAATTCCCAAGCTGCCTCTAGTGGATATTTATGAAAGATGTACCACTGCCAGGGAACAACTAGCAAGGCTGCAATCAAAACAATCAAGCAACCATCTCGGATAAGATAGCGCCAAGATAATTTGGAAGATAACGCTAATATACTCCAGATAGGCAAGACAATAAGGGCAGGAAGCCATTTGGTCAGTATCGCTAATCCCATACTCAGTCCGATAGCTATACACCACTTTGGATGAAAGGTATTCCTGGCATACTGAATAGCAAAGTAGATTCCCAATTCAATAAATACTAGAAATAGTACATCATAGTGATCCGTGGCTATTCTTCCTCCTGTCAGTTCGATCACTAAGCCATGAATCGCATGTAAAAATGCCGCGAGTAGAGCCCATTTTTGATCCAGGTAGTATTTCCCGGTTTCATAGGTTAAAACGATGGCCATTGTGGAGGCGATGATGGAGGGTAGCCGTAAAGCCCATTCGTTTATTCCAAACACATGAAAACTACAAGCCATCAACCATAAGGGCAGGGGTGGCTTATGTAACCAAATGTGATTGCTAACCCAAGATCGGTAGTCATAATCTAAAATGGGAAACTCGTACAGCATAGGTTTAAAGGGAAATTCCATCATATGCTTGGCGACTAAGGCATGATAGCGCTCATCCCACTCATGCACATACAAATCAGCAGCAGCAAAAACACGTAATAGTAGACCCGATAAAAGAATCAGATACAGCGCTATTTGATAGGACCTTTTTTGCGCTTTACAAAAGGCTAGCCAGAAAATTCCTGCACTCAATAATAGTATGAAAACTCCAAATTCCACCTTTCCTATTTTTAGAGCCGAATAAATTTATAACGGAGCCTTTCTATTTATATTAGCATTTCATTCTTTTTAAGAACCTAGCTATGGAGAATAATTGGATCAACGGAAAAGTCGCTATTATAACCGGTGGAGCATCAGGAATTGGCCAAGCTATCGCCCTCGAAGCAGCAAGTCGAGGTGCAAAAATAGTTATTGCCGATATCAATGAAATAGCAGGATTGGCTACTGTTGAGCATATCAAATCACAAGGAGGAGAGGCCTTTTTCACCCAAACCGACGTTACCAATACAGGAGCCATAAAACATCTATTGGAGCAAGCTCGTATGCTAGGTCCCATTAAGTACCTAGCCAATTCCGCTGGCCTACAAACCTACGGAACAATAGATACGACCCGTGAAGAAGACTGGGACCTGACAATGGATATCAATCTAAAAAGCATGTTTTTGGTGAGCCGGCAAGTGCTTCCCGAAATCAGAAAAAACGGGGGAGGAGCTATTGTCAATATCAGCTCTATTCAAGGACTTCGCTGTCAAAAAAATGTACTAGCTTATGCCACCGCTAAAGGAGCGGTGGTCGCTATGACACGCTCCATGGGCTTGGATTATGCAGCAGAAGGCATTTATGTCAACTGTATTTGCCCTGGCTCTATTGATACGCCTCTATTAAGATATGGAGCGGCCCAACACGGGGAAGTCGAGCAGATCTTACAAGATTGGGGACAACAACACCCCATTGGCCGGATCGGTACAGCCTCCGAGATCGCTAAAACAGCTTTATTCTTATGGAGCCCTGATTCCAATTTTATTGTAGGGCAAGCCATTGTCGCCGATGGTGGCCTGGGAAGTATTATTTTATGATATTCGAATGCCCGTTGCAGGTGCCTGTCTAGCTGGCCAGATAGATTTTCCACCTGCAGCATAGTCCCAGCCAAGCCTTCATATTCATAACATTTAATCCAATGGAAACCATATTAGGCCCTATCACTCCCTTCCTCGATCGCATTTTCCAATTACTGGATCAAGATGGCATTGACGTCTCCCAATACGAACTCGATCATGTCTGCTATCGTGTTGAAACGGAGGAGGAATATGAACATCTCAAAACACTATTACATTCATTGGGTGACCTACTTACGGAGTCACTGATTGGAGGCAGACCTATCGCTACTTTCAAGTTATTCGAGCCTATTCAATGCAAAGGGAGAAAAATTTGGTGTGTCGAACTTCCCTCGCCCAAAACGGGTAGCCCTTATTCAGTAGGGTATGAACATGTCGAGTTTGTAATTGATCAGCCTTTTGATGACTTCATGGGTCGATATTCTACACTTTCCTTTAAAACCAAAGGAATGAGTAAGAAGGTAAACCCAGAGATTAGCAGGAAGTATGGGGATTTAGCGGTGAAATTCCATCATCATACGATCGAGTATGTGATTCGGTATTTGGATTGAAGCGTTTAGGGTCGCTTCAAGACAGTAATCATCTCTTTCCGAAAACTCAAAGTCTGCAGAAACCGCTGAACAGCAGCCTCCCATCGAGGCCAAAGTGGAGAGTGGTAAGGCCAATCACGGCTAAATGTATCGACAAGGGCAGCAGGAGCATTATAGGAGGCCGCCTCTAATAGGCGCTGATAGTGCAATAGGTTCCAGTAAAAGGTTTGTGCTTCGGTCATCCACTGTCGGAATCCTTCAATAAGCTGACGAGAAACTCGCTCATCCCAAAAGAATCCTCTCAACATCAATATTCTACTAATGATATGGTTTTCATCCTCCAACATCGCCCCATTGTATTGTAAAAAGTAATACACCACGTCATTGAAGGTAACTGGACTCAACAGTTCTACTAGTTTTTTGACTTTTGCAATCGGCCAAGCATTGGGTGTACCACGGCCCATTTCGTAGCGAATGAGTTGAGCGGCCCATTCTGCATCTTTATGCCGAATAACGGCATCTAAGACAGCGGTATCTAAGACATCATTCAATTGACTTTCCAAGAAAGCACTGATGATATTGCTTGGGCTTAAGTCTAGATAATCTTCCCAGTTTTTGGGTGGAATCTTGCTGACTAAAGCAGCTACCCAAGCGGCTTTTAATCCACTTTTGAATTGTTTTTTAACCTTGGATAAATCAATGCCTAAATCTGTCGTATTGGAGGGGATCTCTTCGGGTAACTGAATGCGCAACATTCGTTTCTTATCGGCTTCAATCAAACGAGTGGCTTCTTCAAATAGAGCCTTAGATAGCGCCGACTGCGGAAGTTGGCTTAAAACCTCCGCCGCTTTAAAACGCACTTCTTTGCGTTTATCTTTACGAAGTGTCTCTAAAAAATCCTCATCACTACTTTGTAAACGCTTACCAATACGATCGATATATTCCAGCTTAATTTTATAGTCGAGTGTGTCCCATAGTGTCTCCAATAGTGCAATCGCACTACTAGCCTCTTGCCGATGAAGGCGATCAAATAAGACGAGTTTTCTACTTGGTGTGGCACTATACCAGTCAATATCTTCTTCTACCTCCGATAGGTGTTCCCAATCAGGATTCATGCTCAATAACCAGTGGGCTCTTTCACTTAAACTAGGTGCGATGATCGCCCAAAGTGATTCATCCACTAAACTCGATTCGATAATTTCGGGCAAAAACTCGGGTGGTAAGTACTTTTCATACTGCACCATGACTTCAAGAAACTCAATCAATGCATATTGATAGGTTCCATTTAAAATCTTTCTTAAGTGTCGGATGGATTGCGGGCTACAAGCATTGGAAGAGGGGAGGATTTCTACTGGTGTTGGCAGGACTTCGTCGAAGCTAGCCAAAACAAAGCCAGCTTTCCGCAACTGGTTAAAAGCAGCTGCGGTATCTAGTAGTATTCGATCTTGGCTTGATGTGGTTTCTATTCCACGGGCGGAAAGGACTTCCATCACCTCATCTGGAATAGTAATTTGATCGGTACCAATTAATGCGATTCTTGCCAGTTCTGACCAGATCATAAGGACAATCTAATTCAAAACACCAGCATTCATCAATTCTTCAATCTCATCAGCCTCGATCGGAACGTGCTTCATCAAGTCGATCGGGCCTTCATCGGTTACTAGAATATCATTTTCTAGCCGTATCCCAATACGCTCCTCTCTAATATAGATGGCTGGCTCACAAGTAAAGACCATGCCCGCTTGAATAGGATCATAGCGATTGGAAAGATCGTGCACATTGAGTCCAAGATGATGAGAAGTCCCATGCATAAAGAACTGCTTGTACAAAGGTCGTTCGGCACTTTGCTTGGCGACCTTATGTTTATCTAATAAACCGAGGCCAATCAATTCACTTTCTACCAAGCGTCCTACTTCTCGGTGGTATTCATCCATCATTGTGCCGGGTACAAGCAACTGTTTCGAGGCATTTAACACCCGTAAAACGGCATCGTATACCTGTCTTTGTCGAGCAGAAAACTGTCCATTAGTAGGGATGACGCGGGTAAGGTCTGCAGCATAATTGGCATATTCTGCTCCAAAATCCATCAGAATCAAATCGCCATCATGACAGACCTTATTGTTGTCAATATAGTGTAAAACACAGCTATTTTCACCCGCGGCAATTATAGGATCATAGGCATGACCTGTCGCACCTTTTCGGATAAATTCGTGTATAATTTCAGCTTCTATTTCATATTCCTTTACCCCCGACTTCACAAATTCCAAGACACGGCGAAAAGCCTGCCCCGTAATTTGAATCGCTTCTTGAATCGCATCTACCTCCCAAGGGGATTTAATCATCATCAACTTCTTCAAAATAGGTTGAGATCGATGATACTTATGCGCAGGATATCGCTCCATCAATTGCTGGGTAGAACGTTGATCTCGAGAATTGATGCCTGACTTAAATCTATCATGCTCATTCAGATTGACATAGATTCGCTTGGCCAATAATACCAATTCATGCAAGATACTTTCCATTTCGTCCAGCCAATAGATACGTTCAATACCGGAAACTTTCCTGGCTTCTTCTTTCGTATATTTTTGTCCTTCCCAGGTAGCGATGTATTCATTGGTTCGTTTGATAAAAACGACTTCATGAAAACCATCCTTGATACAATCTGGGAAAAGAACCACTACTGTCTCTGCTTGATCCAAACCACTCAGATAGAACAGGCCCGCATTTTGCCGAAAAGGGTAGAAGGTATCTCCCGATCTCGGCATCAGATCATTTGAATTGAAGATCGCGATAGAATCAGGCATCATTTTTCGCGTAAATCGCTTGCGATTGAGTTTGTAAAGCTCAGTGTCCAGTGGTTCGTATCTCATGGTAGCTATCTTTTACAATCTTTTATCGATCTCAACTAATTGGCTGGGATCATATTCGCCAAACAAAGCCTCAAGTTTCTCTCGGGCTTTTTCCTTAACATCCTTATTGATATAACCTGCGACAGTCACCAAACCAACGCTCAGCAAACTAAAGTCATCGGTAAGACCGATGAATGGAGTGAGGTCAGGTACTGCATCAATCGGAGCCAAAAAATAGCCTAGCAAGCCGATAATAATATTTTTTGCCCACTTTGGCGTATCTTTTCGTTTAAAGGCATAAAACAATAACAATACGGTATAAACCATCTTGACTCCTGCCTGTCGAGCATAATTCTTCAACTTACCCCACAGCTTGACTTCAGAAAAACGGCCTCTATATTTCTCAATAATTTTCTTCATGTTCTTTCCTTTTATGCTTTTTAAGTAACAGAAGGTACTTGTAGCAGTGATGGAAAATATATTCCTATCTATCTAACGCATTTAATCTTCAAGAAGATCTTCGGGAGGACTTACAGGCGTTAATTCACCATATTATCCCCCAAAATAATAAGTAATATAGTACACTAGTGTTTTTAGGATGTTAAAATTCGGCAAAAGTCGCCATTTTTTCGGCAAAGGTCGTGCCCCTGCCCCTCACTTTCAGTAGTCGAACTCTTCTCACAAAGTCCTTACGTCATCTTATTCAAGTAAAAAGTAGCCCTTCGTGTCTCCTTTAACAAAGAAAACTAACTTCTTTATTATTAGTATCTTGTGCCACTAAGTTGTGCTACCTTTTAATCCGAATATAAATAGAGAAAACAATGCACTTCATTCTTAACCTCAGTAACCAAAAATTACTTCTTCTTTGCTGTATCTTCTTTTTTCAACAATGCCTAATTGCACAAAACAACCCTAAACTAGGATTCGTACTCAGTGGGGGTGGGGCTAAGGGTGTCGCAGAAATTGGCGCGCTAAAAGTCTTGGAAGAAGCTGGCATACAGCCGGATTTGATCACAGGTACCAGTATTGGAAGTATAGTGGGAGGATTATATGCCTTAGGGTATTCTACAGATAGTTTAATCGCCTTGGCCAAAAGTGCAGATTGGTTTGATTACTTTAATGATAACCTACAAAGGGCTTACATTCCGCCCGAAGAACTAATACATACTGATCGGTATTTATTAAGCTTCCCTATCATCGATGGCAACATTTCGCTCCCGAAAGGTGTAGTTCAAGGCAAGAAATTAGATATCTTTTTATCGGAGATTACACTACCCGCTAATCAATATAAGAGCTTTGATGATTTTCCGATTCCCTATAGAGCAGTGGCCACTGATTTTGAAACAGGGAAGGCCGTTATTTTTAAGGATGGACTTCTCAAAGATGCCATGCGTGCTAGCATGTCTATTCCTTCTATTTTCGATCCCGTATTAATTGATTCTTTATTATTGATCGATGGTGCGTGGGTCCGTAATTTACCCGTACAAGATGCCCTTCAGATGGGTGCCGATTTTACTATCGCTATTGACGTGGGTGGGCCGCTGTATAAGAAAGAGGAAGTCAACTCTATTTTAGATGTATTGAATCAATCCGGTTCCTATGGAATGGCCGAAAACAATGTTTATCAGGCAGAACTGGCAGATGTGGTCATTAAGCCAAATATTGAGGACTTTTCGATATTGAGTTTTGATCAGGTAGATGAACTATTGGAAGCCGGAGAGAATGCGGCCAGGAAAATGTTACCCATCATTAAAGAAAAATTAGCACAAATAAATTGGAAATCTAACCCGAAGGAAATCCCTTTTCCAAAACTGTTTAAAGATAAAATCATCATCAAGCAGGTCAGTATCGAGGGGACAACGAAGGAACAGAGTGCCGCTTTGCTAAGACTGCTTTCTTTCAACCCTCAACGCGCCTATGATCTAGCGGATATACAACAATCTTTGAAACAATTGCTCGGTACTAAATTTGTACGAAGCACTGATTACCAATTGGAAGAACTGGAGGAAGGTTATCATCTAAAACTGCGAGTAGGTGCCCAGGCAGGAAACTATATCAACCTAGGTGTCAACTATGATATGGATCAAAAGTCGGGACTCTTACTCAATATGAGTTTGAGAAACCAGATCACTCCTGGCGATAAACTCCATGTAGATGTACGGGTATCTGAGTTTCCCTCTCTCTGGGTCGATTATATGCAACGTTTTTCTTCCAAATCTCGCTTAGGCGTCCGGCTTAGTGGTCTAATTCACCTATATCCTGGCTTCATTTATCGGGGAAATAGAAAAACAGATGAGTTTCAAATCCATCGCTACTCTTGGCGTATCGATGCCTTTGCCAGCTCGGCGAGGTCTATGTCTGCCTCTATAGGAATAGGGATGGAACGGTTCTCGAAAAACGAGAAATTCTTTGATCCTACTACAGAAGAAATCAAACTTTTTCAGTTCAATAACTACGCTAATTTTTTCTGGGATACCAATGACCGAAAATATTTCCCAACAAAGGGAAGTTTCCTGAGTTTAGATGCCAAATTGGCTATCGCAGGTCGACTGACTCGTCCTTTTGAAAGTTTGATCAGAAATGAACCTGTTCAAGGGGTAGTGAAGTTTACTTTCCGTAAAATATTTCCCATTCGCCCTCAACTTCATATGCAGTGGTACAACGAAGCAGGTACCTTATCACTTAATGAAGGGAATATATTGCAGTCCTTTTATCTCGGTCGTGAGCTTTCACATGCACAAACACATAGTTATTTTGCAGGACTGCGCTATATGGAACAACCAGCGACTTCTTTTTTCGTCACGGGTCTTAAGTTTCAATATGAACCAATACCCAATACCTTCGCTTCTTTATTCTTCAATTATGGCGAATTTCATTTAGAAGAACTTCGACTTGGTGAAGAGAGCTTACCCGAAAGAAATGGACAGCTATGGGGAACTAGCCTCGAATTGGGTTTGTTGACGAGAGCAGGGCCTGTGAAGTTTGCGACAGAATACAACCTGGCAAATGGAGTAACCAGTTTTTACCTGCATCTGGGACATTATTTTTAGTTTTATGTTACATCTAAGCCACTCGACATGTTTTTGACAAAATTATTTAAACGCTTATCAGGGGTCATTGAAATCAAATGGCAATTCGTCGTCGTCGAGCTGTTTATCGTTTTTATTGGAGTTTATCTTGCCTTTTCACTCAATAATCATCAGCAAGAACAGTATGTGAAAAAAGAGGGCGAAAAGGTTTGGTCTAGCTTGAAGTTAGAATTAGAAAGAATCAGACTTTCTTTTCCAGTTTGGGTTGAATATCAAAAATCGCAAAATGAAAAATGGGATTCTCTGTTTGCCATTCAAGAAGTAGGCAAATTTTATACCTGGCGTTACATCCAGCCGCAATATGATTTTACGACAATAGAATATGCCATCAGCACAAGAGAAAGCAGCATCGTTGATTTTGACATGTATAAGAAATTGACGGAGCTCAATCAAAATATTCAAATGCTAAGACATTCCGAAGAACTCATGACAGAGACCGGATTCAAGTACAAGAATATCCACTCAAAATTGCCAAAAACTAGTAAAGAGTACCTTCAGTTAACAGCCGATAATCGCTTCCATTTCTTTAAATTTATCGACTTTTCAAAGATTAGGGTCAATAGTATGAACCGAATTGTGCTATTGGTAGTAGACCTATTAGAAATTATCGATGAAAAATTAGGCCCTCAGAAAAGCTTTGAATTAGAGAAATCTTTTATTCAAAAGCAAATTATTGCACTAGCAGAAGACGCCAAACCTGAAGAAATACTAGGGAAGTTCAAGCAAAACTTTCCGGATTTATCAGAAGAACAAATTAATAATATCTATGATGCTGCACAAAAAGAAATTGCAGCAAATTCTGATTAAAAGCTTGTATGGTAGTAGACCTTCTCCTTTCCTTCTACCAGAAATATCCTTATCTTGGACTGCGAAACAGAGAAGTTGTTTAACTAAACCTATTTTTCAACAACTTCTATACCAACAAACCATTATTTATTATGACACCAAAACGCAATTTCACGCGCCTCAAGACATCTGCTCGTCATACTCTCTTTGCAATTGGTGCAGCAGGAGCGCTCTTCCTCACCAGTTGTGATAATGTACAATATGCTGAAGAAGAAAAAGTCGAATTAACCAAAGGGTTAGTGACGACCTTAGAAGAGATTGAAACTAATAATTTCAAAATCATTGATGAACAGGTCGTCGATTCACCCGCCGATAGTAGGGTCATTACCCAATACATGGACGGAACGGTTGATACCCTGATGCTCAATGATGTTAGTCCTAACACATTGGCGTCCACTAGCGAACCTTCCGATTCTACAGGTCGACATCATTATCGTCGTCGCAGTGGGATGTCGAGTGTTCTGATGGGCGGACTCATGGGCTATTATATGGGCCGTAGTACAAGCATTCCTCCTTCTGCCTCTTCTTATCGCGACCAGAGCACTTACAATAGAGTAAATTCATCTGCTGGCCGCACACTTTCTAATACCGCTTCTAGAACAACCGTTCGCAAACCATCTAGTGGATCATCTGGATTTGGTGGAAGCAAATCAACTCGTTCATCTGGTGGATAATCGTTTATTCGAAACCCAGGCTCTTAGCAATAAACAATTGCGAAAACTTGGTCTGCAATACTTCGGTGGTGAGGATATGGAATACCTCACCGGCGAATTATTACAAGTGGAAAATCGGGAAATAGAAACGTATAAGCGCGCTTGTACAGAGCTGTATGAAATGTATGAAAAAGCAGCCCAGTACATTATCGATACCCAACGCTGGAATGATGCGGGTATTCCCGAGAATGCTATTGAGATCATTAAGTATAGCTGGGAAAATCGCCACCAGCACTTGCACCTCTATGGACGCTTTGACTTGGCCGGTGTGATCAATAATCGCCCCGCTAAGTTGATCGAATTCAATGCTGATACAGCTACCGTCATTCCCGAAACAGCCATTATACAGGCAGAATTACTTCGCAATAGTGGCCTCAAGAATGTGAGCCAGTTCAATAGCTTTAAATCTAGTTTGGGGCAGCAACTGGAGCGACTCAGTCAGCAGAATCCAGACCGGCCAACTAGCATTCTTTTTAGTTCCCTAGGACATGAGGAAGATGAATTGAATGTCGATGTGATCGCCGATAGTGCCAAAGATATTGGTTACGAGATATTCTATATGCCAATGGAGAAGATCGTTTTTTCTCCTGAAGAAGGTATTTTTATGCCCGTGGGGAAAGATGAATACTTACCTATTGATTTTTGGTTCAAACTGGTGCCTTGGGAGTTCATTGCTTGGGAAGAGCCGAAATTGATGGATATCCTTACGCAAATCGTAGTGAAGGATTTTTCTGTCATCCTAAACCCGGCTTATACGATGCTCTTTCAATCCAAGGCGATGCTGCAAATTCTTTGGGAATTATTCCCCAATCATCCCTTGCTTTTACAAACTTCTCTTTCTGAACATGACTTCCACAGTAAGGCCTACGTCAAGAAAGTAATCTATGGGCGAGAAGGGGAAAATATTCAGGTGTTTAATGCTAAAGGAACTTGTATAGAAAGCAATAAAGGAGAATATGGGCATTTCCCATCCGTCTATCAAGCTTATGAAGAGCTACCTAAAGATGGAGACGATGAATATTATCAAGCTGGGGTTTACTATACCTGTCTCTTATACACATCTGACGCTGCCGACGAAGAGGATAGT
>CAJXUM010000103.1 GCA_913060855.1 uncultured Lewinella sp.
GAGATCAGCCTCGGTCTCGTGGGCTCGGAGATGTGTATAAGAGACAGGTCATCCACTGTACTATACTTCAACATGAATAAGTCCTTGATATAGTTCTGCTGGACCTTCCAGGGTTTCTTTGTTCCTTGTTTAGGCAAGATGTTTTTGGCGCGTTGTATATAGCTAGAACTTAGATCCAGCAAGTCTTCTTCACCAAATGTGGCTTTATCGAAGATGGGGACACAACTATTGTACTGCTTTTTTTGCATATAGTTGATCAACCTCGCTACGAATTGACAGTTGAGGTCGCACTTCAATGTCCAGGAAGCATTGGTGTAACCGACAGCCATCGCAAAATTGGGAAGATGGCTAAACATTACCCCCCGATAGGCGTACTCTTTTCCCATCTCGATGAGTTGATCATCTACCTTGACCTGCATACCGCCAAATAGTTGGACCTTTAGTCCCGTAGCTGATACAATAATATCAGCTTCTAGTAGATCACCCGAATGGAGTTCAATACCCGTCGGCGTAAATTGTTTGATCGTATCGGTCACCACTTCTACTTTATCCTCACGAATCGCCTGAAATAAATCATTGTCTGGCACCAAGCAAAGTCTTTGATCCCAAGGATCGTAGGTGGGGCTGAAGTGCTTGGCTTCAAATTTATCGCCGAGTTCTTTGGCGACTCCTTTTTGGATCAATCGTTTGACAAAATTCGGACTGGCTTTGGATAGCTGGTAAAACAGCATGCCAAAGAGAATATTCTTCCAGCGGGCCAAGGTGTGCGCTAGTTTGCTGGGCAATATTTTCTTTAAGAAGTTGGAGACGACATCCTCGCTGGGCATATTCATTATATAAGTAGGAGAACGTTGTAGCATGATCACTTTTTCCGCAGTTTTGGCCATTTCGGGCACGATCGTGACGGCTGTGGCTCCACTTCCAACGACGACGACTTTCTTATGGGCATAATCTAGTGTTGTATCCCAATGTTGGGGATGGATCAGGTTGCCCTGAAAAGCAGCTTGATTCGGGAAATCTGGCATATAAGCCTGGTCGTAGTCATAATAGCCACTACACATCATCAAAAATTTACAGCGCATCTGACTAGTCACTTCAGGGTTTACTTTTACCGTGATGGTCCACTCCTTTTCAACACTGGACCAATTCGCATCGCTGACTTGATGGTTGTATTGTATCTTCTTGTCGATACCGAATGTAGCCGCTGTTTCCTTGATATAGGATAGAATGGCCGGGCCATCTGCGATCGCCTTAGGATCTTTCCAAGGGTAAAAAGGAAAACCCAGGGTGTACATATCCGAGTCGGAACGTAGTCCGGGGTATTTGAACAGATCCCAGGTTCCGCCCATGGAACTCCTCGCCTCCAGTACCGTATAGCTAGAGTTCGGGCATTTGCTTTGGATGTGGTAGGCAGCCCCGATGCCGGATAGGCCTGCACCTACAATAATAACATCATGAAATGGAATGGCTTCACTCATCGTTGATCGTTTATCCGGGGATTCTTCTTAGACAGTCGTATTTCACCTTGTTGCCTTGTTCAAGTTTAGAAGGGTACCCGTATAGCTTTATGGCCTTGCCACTAATATAAGCTATCCTGGATAATTTTCAGAGGGATAGTGTACTATCATTAGGTTTGACAGGTAGGTGTGCCTGAGAATTGGGTTGTTTCAAGTATAAGTTAGTGCGTTCAATATACCTACTTAGAGAAGTAAGATGCTTAAATTCACCACTTCAATAAATGCTGTGATACGAATGAAAAACCTCCTTCCTGCTTTATTCTTTGTTTGTCTTGTGAGTATCGCCTCTAGTTGCGATGACCAGGTCGATCCCATTAAACCCAACATACTATTTGTCTCGATCGACGACCTTCGTCCTACCTTGGGCGCCTATGATGACAAGGTAGCTGTAACGCCCCACCTTGATCAATTGGCAGCAGAGGGGATGACCTTTCGGCAGGTATTTTGCCAGGCTGCCGTATGCGCCCCGTCCCGAGCCAGCCTGATGACAGGCCTAAGGCCCGATTCCACGCGGGTTTGGCATTTGGGGGATCAATTTCGAAAGATCAACCCGGCCACAGTCACCATGCCACAATATTTTGCCCGCTTCGGTTACCACACGGTTAATATTGGTAAGATTTTTCACAACTATATGCCGGATTCTGTATCCTGGGATGAACCAGATTTGCGGCCTGCTCAATATCTGCGCCCAGAGTGGCTGGGGAGAGATGGGGAGACTTTTTACATCAGCGAAACCGTAAATAAGTCGCAGGAGATTAAGCGGGATTCATTGTTGAAGTTAAGACCTGTTCGATATGCCAATGGATGGAATACGGGCCCGGCATGGGAGGCCGCCGATGTGCATGATACCCTCTATTACGATGGCGCCCAGACCGAATTAGCCAAAAGAACATTGACTCGTTTGGCCGAAAAAGACGAGCCTTTTTATATGGGGTTAGGCTACTTTCGTCCCCACCTTCCCTTTGCTGTGCCTAAGAAATATTGGGACCTATATGAGCCCGAACGAATTCCGCTAGCGGCTAATCCGAATGTCCCCGAAGACTCACCGATATGGAACATGAATTCCATGTATGAACTCAGGCATTATGACGGATTTGGACATATTGGCCATCCCAACTCTTCCTATCGAATGGGCGAGGATACCGCGCGCATCTTGAAACATGGCTATTACGCCAGCGTGAGTTATGTGGATGCTTTATTAGGAGACTTGGTGAGCCATTTGAAGGCCTTGGATTTATACGAAAACACTATCATTGTGGTTTGGGGAGACCATGGCTGGAAATTAGGTGAACATAATAGCTGGGGCAAAATGACAAATTATAATATCGACCTGCAGGTGCCCATGATGATTCGTTATCCTGGCCAAGAAAAAAGAGGCGTGAAGACTTATGCCATTACTGAGCTGGTAGATATGTTTCCCTCCTTGTGCGAACTGGCCGGCATAGAAGTCCCAAATTATGCACAGGGTACGAGTTTCGTTCCGCTGCTAAGCGAGCCCGAGCTTCCCTGGAAAAAAGCAGCTTTCAGTCAATTTCACCGCCGGCCCAGGGTCGCCGCAGATGGTGGCCGCTACATGGGGTATTCCATTAATACACCAGCGCATCATTACATCGAGTGGTACACCTGGGATCATAACACGGGAACAAGAGGTGAATATATGAAAGCAGAGTTATACGACCGGTTGAATGACCCCTACGAGAAAGTGAATATTGCTGAAAAAGGAGAATCTGCTACCCTAGTGAAAGACTTGTCAGCACAGTTGGCTGATGGTTGGCGTAAGGCCGTTCCGGATTACGGGAACTAACAGGCTACAGTCCAAAATAATTATTACTAAGCGCATATTTGGGCAGACTGGTGACTAATCAGGTCTGCCCAAATAGGTGCTAATTATCTGTTTTTATCAATTTGTCAGCATAAATGGTCCCATCTTCCAATTGGATAACCAGCGAATAAAAACCATTCGGAAAGGGAGCTAAGGGGATTGTTTCGTGTAGTGCAGCAACTTTTCCAAGCGATTTGGTATAAATAAGCTGGTTGTTAACATTAAAAACGGCTATCTGTACATGCTGTACTTTAGTTAATTCCGCTTCCAAGTTAAAGACACTATTACTAGGGTTTGGAAACACTTTTACCTTTGTAAAGGATTCGCTCTCAGGCGCCTCGGTCGAGGTCGTAGTGAGGAAAAACTCAAACCAATTTACATTGAAGGGGGCTTGCTTGATCAGCATGCGAATCTTGTGTCTGCCCGCGCTTAACTCCAAAGATTCACTGCTTGTCGTCCAGCTTTGCCAACCACCTGTTAACGGAAAGGTGGGCGAATGCAAAACAATGGGGTTTTGTTCGTCGTCTATGAGCTGCAATTCTATTGTACCGTCTGAAGTTTCTGAAGCAGTTCGATAATCGACCTGGTAGGTTCCCGAGGTGGCTACATCGATTTCATAGTCCAAGTAATCACCTGGATCAAGAAATCCAATATTTTGGCCGCCGCCAGCATCGCTAGTATTTTCTAATTGTACCCCCGATTGGAAAAAGTAACCTTCTGCCTCTACTCGGCCTGGTACCTGATAAAAAGAAGGTAAGTTGTTGACTACGTTTTCGAGGGTGAAGTCTTTGAGCACAGTACCATCTGTGGCCAAGACTTGATCCCCAGCATAAGATATTTTTATGGACTGCCGGAAATCAAAAATATGATCAAGGGTAAAATGAATTATCCTGGAATTATCGGGGTCTATCGTGATAGAAGTGATGGGTATGGTGTTGCCATCTACCGAAATTTCGAAACCGGCTGGTGCTGCTGGCAAAGGGGTAGTCAGTATTTTATTGGTATTCATCTGCACCGTCTGTTCACCCGTCGTTCCGGCCGCGACAAACTCTGTAGGGATAGCGGTAGTGGCTCCGGTTTCAATAAACTCAAAGCTGCCTAGGTTGAACCCGCCTTCATCCATATAGAACTTCAGCTTTTTATCGCTGGCATCCAAAATGACATTTGGAATGACTACCGTTTCCCAGTTTTGCCAGCCATTGGTACCTGAGGTTTGGTAAGGCTTAGAAATATCGGCATCTCCGACGCCAAAATGAAATCGCCCACCATTAATTCCTGATGCTACCCGTACTTTGACTTCATAAACAGCAGTATTGGCTACATTGACATCATAGAGCATCCACTCTCCTGTTTCTAGCCAACCGATATTGTATCCATTACTATTCACATTATCTGAAGAGGCTTGAATGTCAACGCCATCATTGCGATAGGCCCAGCCATTGTTCCACGAAGTATAATTTCCCGTTGTCACCTGGTAATTGGCCACTTCTGTATCGTAATACGCTTTTCCCAAAACACCCATATCAAAATCAGTAGGGTAAACAACACCCGGAATGTCTTGCGTGTTATAGGGGATGGTTTCCGTCGAATAGACTTGTCTGAACATGGCATCTATCACATCTTTCTGGTAGATACAATTTTCTATTTTCAGGCCTTCAGTAATCTGCATTAAGGTTTCCTTCGCAACGGCTGGGGAAGGCATTGACCCCGTTCCATTCCAATAATCTAATAAGGATTGGTAGGCTTCGGTTTTTATGACCGACAAAGGCCCGGCAATAGACTCAATTTTTTTCATAGGCCACCAGGCCCAGCCAATATTATTGTCTTCCAATAATCGGATAGCATCTCGAAACCAAACATTTGAGTTCTCCCCGCTTTCACCCAAATAAAGCGGTATATCATAGGTGTTCCGAATATCCAACACCCATTGTATGGAAGCCTGGTCATTCACCGACCAATATTTGTGGGGCGAGTACACCATATTGTCATCCCAAGGAGGGGTTAATCCCGTAAAGTCATTAGCAAACCAGTTGCCTTCTATAAACAGGATATGTTTGGTGTCAACGGTACGTATACTATCCGTGATCTCGAGGTATAAGTTTTTCAAAGCCGTACCACCGGGCAGATTCCAGTTCGCTTCATTGAGTAAGTCATAGCCAGCGACCCATTGTTCATCGGCATATCTTTCTGCCAGGTTTTTCCAAAGCGCCACCATTTTGTCTCGATTCTCCTGACTTTCCCACAGCGAGGGTTTTGAGGTGTCATAATCTGAAATGCCTTCATCATATCCCTGTCCGCCTGGTGCGGCGTGCAAGTCTAAAATCACATACATTTCGTTTTGTTTACACCAAGAGATTAAGCTATCGGTCAACTCAAAACCTTTGGTCAGCCAGGTGTTTTGTCCTGCTACAGGTTCATCTTCAATGGGTAAGGTATACAGGTTGTAGTGCATCGGTAACCTGACCGAATTGAAGCCCCACGACTTTAGGGAGTCGATATCTGCTTGTCTGACATGATTCGCTAGCCAGGCCTCATAAAATAAATCGGTATCCTCCGTGCCAATTAATTCTTCTATTTTATTTCTTATTTTATGTTGTGGATTGGCAAAACTCGCCGTTTGCAACATATAGCCCTCCTGCACCATCCAACCCCCTAAACCCATCCCTCTCAGGAGGATGGTATCTTGATTTTCATTGACGATTATTTTTCCTTCGGCTTTTAAGAAATGTTGCCCGTTTGCCTGGAAGGTAATGGCCATTAAATTCAACAACGTGATCCATATCCATTTATTCCCTTTCATACTTGTACTTTCTTTTATGATGCTTTTATGACTGTTAAGGGATTCCCAGGGGGATGATCCCAATAATATATAGACACTTCTCAATATCTACATTCAAATCTCTCTTTCTCCACTAAAACCGTCAAAAAGACCACTTACTGGCCATAGGCTACCCATTACTAGCTAACTGTTTAAACGATGACCTATTCCCTGCATCTTTGGCGGGTAATAAACATGTTCTACAAACTTTAGTTAACACCAAACAATCATGAAAAAGTTAATTCAATTATTCTTGTGCCTTCTTGTATTTAATGGATTGAGTGCACAAAGTACGATAAGCGGGAAAATTCTTGATGAAAATGAACAAGGAATGGTCGCCGCCAATGTATACCTTATGCAAGCGGCAGATACTTCCTTTATTCGCGGGACGATGTCTAATGACGATGGGCAGTATATCTTCGAAAAGGTAAAAACGGGATCTTATATTGTACAGGTTACTTCGGTTGGTTATAACAATGTTTACACCACTGTGTTTGAGCTGTCGGGGAGCCAAGGTAAGCAGCTAGCGCCTATTCGTCCTAAGAGTGGACTTGACCTGGCCGAGGTAGTGGTGATAGATAAAAAGCCACTCTATAAGCCAGAACCGGATGGTTTAGTTATCAATGTAGAGAATAGTATCGTCTCTGCTGGTGCGACTGCCTTAGATATTTTGGAACGTTCTCCTGGGGTAGTAGTGGATCGACAAAATAACAATATCTCCTTGGTGGGCAAAGAAGGGGTGAATGTGATGATCAATGGCAAATTGACTTATATGCCGATCTCAAGCCTGGTACAATTCCTGGAAGGGATGAGCGCAGATAATATCAAGAGTATCAAATTGATTACCATACCGCCGGCTCAGTTTGATGCAGAAGGCAATGCTGGTTATATCGATATTAGGTTGAGAAAACGAACTGATGAAGGCTTCAATGGTTCATTTTCTGCTTCCTATGGCTATGGCCGAGGGCATATGTCAAATGATAATATAAACATAAACTACCGCAAAAATAAGGTCAACCTATTTGGGAGTTATTCCTTTTTGCTCAATGGGCGAGAGCAAATATTTGAAACCGATCGGACGATCAGCGGCCCGACTGTAGATCGTTCTATGACCATCGGGGTACGTAATCCTACACAACGAAACCATAACATCCGATTTGGGGTAGATTATCAACTGACCGATAAAACAATCATTGGCGGTCTATTTGCAGGCTATGACAATAAGTGGACGATGGATGCCCTGAATACGAATCAAATCTACCAGGATCATGAATTGGTGAAGGTGAATGGGGTCAAGAATGATGAAATCAATCAATGGCGACATGCTAGTGTCAACCTGAATCTGAAACATAATATTACTGAGAATGAGTATATAAGTCTTGATGTGGATTACCTCGATTTTTACAATGAAAATCCAACGGACTACATCAATTCCGTTTTCGATGGATCCAATACCTTTTTAGGAGAAGAGTTAACCCAATCTCAAAAGATAACACCTATTGATATCTGGGTAGGAAAGGCCGATTATCACAAGCGTTTTAACGAGAACTTCAGTTTAGACCTGGGAGTGAAAGCGGTCAATTCTAGTTTTAGTAATGGCGTGACTGTACGGATGTTTGAAGGTAATCAATGGGTCGATGATCCTAGCTTGAGTAGCAATAGCAATTTGGCCGAAGAAATCTGGGCAGCCTATGCTTCTTCAGATGTAAAACTGGGAGAAAAGACTAACGCAAAATTTGGACTTCGTTATGAGTATACCAATTCCAGATTGGATACTGAAACCGATGGAAGAGTGATCGATCGCCAATTTGGCCGACTTTTTCCTAGTGCCTATCTGGCGCATAGTTTCAGTGAAAACTTTGGGGCTAACTTGGCTTATTCTCGCCGGATTACCCGCCCCACTTTTAATGAGATGGCACCCTTCGTCTTTTTGGTCGACCCGACTACCTTTTTTGCAGGAAATGTGGCGATTCAACCTTCTTTTACCGATGCTTACAAAGTGGATCTACGGTATAAGACGATCTTCTTTTCTATGCAATATTCCGTCCAGGACAGTACGATTGCCCGTTTTCAACAGCGCTATGACCCTGCAACGAATCGCCTATTATTACTATCTGAAAACCTTAAAAATTCAAAGACCTTGTCTTTTACCCTTGGTTTTCCGCTCAAAATCGCCAAATGGTGGAATATGCGAGCCAATGCAATGTATTTCCAGCAGGAAAACAATTCGTACCTAGAAGGGCAAGCTGTCCAGTTGAAGCGAGATTATGTGCAGTTCAATACGCAGCAGAGCTTTAACTTGCCCAAAGGTTTTTCCTCCGAGCTTACCTTTTTCTATACCGGACCTCGAATTTCCGGCACCTTGAGCTTTGGAGAAATGTATGGGCTCAGCTGGGGCCTACAGAAAAATTTGGGCTCCAATGGAGGGACTTTACGATTTAATGTAAATGATGTTTTTAACTCCATTGTATTGCTAGGAACGGCGAGTGTGGAAGCCCAAAACCTGGTCTACAATGGGCGCTTTGATTTTTCTCAGCGTACCTTCATGTTGACTTATTCTCGAAACTTTGGAAATCAAAAACTGAAGTCGGCTAGACAACGCAAAGCCGTGGAAGAAAGCCAGCGGGTGAATTAGTAGCAGTGAGTGACGAGTTGTTTTTGTTGCGAGTGATGAGGTTGCGCGTTGTCCAACGCGCAACCCCATCATTTTAAACAACTTCTATTCATAAAGCCGATTTATTGGCAAATAATTTCTAAGTTTAAGTTATACATGTCCATCTCCGTCATATCACCTATTATTCAATATCGTCTGACAATTGCAGAACAATTGGGGGCAAATTCAGCTCAAATTATGCAAGAGGCTAGACTAAGCCAAGCCGATTTTGACGATTTTGAAAGTCGAATACCCCTTGAAAAGGAACGACAAGTTTGGAAAAGTATCATTCAACAAACAGGAAGAGAAGATATTGGACTTGTTTGTGGGCAAAATTTTCCAATCAGAGTAGCTAGTGTCATTGGTTATGTAATGATGAATGCTCCTATCATCGCCGTAGCCATTGAGAAAATGTGCAATTATCAAAAACTTGTTGGCAACTCGATGGGGATGGAACATACCTTTGATGATGAAAACTACCATGTAAAAGTAATCATGTGGACAGACTGGGTAGAAGAACTGAGGTTTACAATGGATGTGATGATGGCTGCTATCCTATCTTGGACAAAAAATAACACCGCTAAAGGAATCATTCCTTTTGAGGTGGGTTTTAGTTATGCAAAACCCGGCAATTATGTAGATTACGAAAAAGTATTTGCGCCAGCTCCGGTGCTTTGGGGAGTAAAGGAAAGTTATTTAGCCTATCGGAAAGAACAAATGAATACAGCGATCATTAGCGCTAATCCCACTCTTTTTGAACATTTTGACCGGATGACAACATCGGTTTTTAATAAACTGGATAAAAACAAAAAACTGTCATCGAAAGTGAAGCAAACTATTTTGGATATCCTCAAAGGGAAGGTACCAACACTAGATAACGTTGCCCAACAAATGGCGATGAGTAAAAGAAGCCTGCAAGCCAAATTAAAAGCAGAAGACAGCTCCTTTCAACAGCTCCTCAATGAGTCTAGAAAAGAGTTAGCCATGGAATATCTAAAAGAAAAACAAGCAAGTAAAAGTGAAATTGCTTACCTCTTAGGATTTTCGGAAGTAGCCGTTTTTTCTAGAAATTTTAAAAAATGGACAAACATGACCCCTTCGGAATATCAATTGTCCGTTTAGTGCCTAGCTGGCAGGCCTAAATCGCGCGCTCCAGACCCGCTCGCGGTAATCATCCTAAAATTGAGGATTAAAGCCCCTGTTGATCAGTGCTTCTCTTGGTTGATGTACCTTCAAAGCCCGACCGGAGGGCGTCTGCCAATCAAATTTCCTACCTAAAAAACCAAAAGAAATCATACCAGTCGTTCCATTGATATGAACGTCAATAGCATAGCCTCTTTTGACCAGACCTGTAGTCGTTTTATCCATACTGGCCCAATCTACAGCCTTACCCGACCATCCTTCATAAGGGGGTTGATAGCCTCCTTTGGTTTGATCAAATGTAGTGATATCTATGACTAGGCCCATTAATAAATACAAAACGTAAAGGATGCCGATAATCGCAAAAATACTTTTTAAGGTTGCCATGATTTTGGAACTTGAAATGAAAAGAATCCCAGCTTAAAATCCATTGCTTACGAAAACCAGCAAAAGTTCACGACACAATGGCTCCTGGGAAGGAAAGTGATGCTAGTAGAGCCTCATTCCTTATTGCCATGACAAAGGTGTTGGAATTTTGAACGCTAGAATTGATCGATTGCGCCGAAGATTTGACCATTTGTGCATTTACTCCCTGAAGGCAACTCACACCTCCCCAACGCGCAACTTCAAAACCACCGCTCCTTAACCCCCTTATACCTAGTCCGCCCAATCGGCAATACCTCGCCATTACTCAGTTCTAAGCCATATTTACTGCCCGAACTCACCCTGATACCTGTGGCTTCGGTCATTTTTACCAAATAGGATTTATGGATGCGTTCGAAAGAGGGGGGGAGTAGCTGGGCTAGCTTTTCTAAAGACTTATCGTGTAATTCTTTTTGTCCGTTGCTTAGAAAAAGTTCGGTATAAACGCCTGCTCCTTTTATGTACAATACCTCTTCGCTTTTGATCAACTGGATCGTGCCTTGCTTTTTTACGGCTAAGAAGCGAGCCCCTTTCGTACTGATTTTTTCAGTAGAGACGATT
>CAJXUM010000104.1 GCA_913060855.1 uncultured Lewinella sp.
GGCTCGGAGATGTGTATAAGAGACAGGGGGAGGTCTTTGGAGAGTTATCGCTAATTGGCGAAGAAACACGAAGAGATTTTGCTTACGCGATGGAAGATACTTCTCTCTGCACGCTTACGGTCCCCGATATGAAAGCCTTAATGAGAGACCACAACTCCCTAAGCCTTTTCCTCATGAAAATCATGGGATCCCGTATGCTTGAAATGGAGCAGCGCCTCGAAGCTTTGGTCTTCAAAGATTCCAGAACCCGCATTATAGAGTTCTTACACAGTCTCGCGACCAATAAAGGCCAAAGAGTCGGCTACGAACAAGTGGTAAGGAAATTCATGACTCACCAAGAAATCGCCAACCTAACTGCCACTTCCCGGCAAACGGTCACAACGGTTTTAAATGATCTACGCAATAAGAACATTCTAACCTTCGATCGGCGTAGATTATTGGTAAGAGATATGGAGTTGCTAGCAAAGGAATCTCAATTAAATTAGGGTAGTTTCTCCGGTTTTCTATTCACCTCCCGACACAATACAACTAGATTGGAAGAAAAAATGCTACAGGGTAAGCATGTAGTGGGTATCGATGGCTGTAAAGCCGGTTGGATGGCTATCGATACCATAAACGGCCAATGGAATTTTGGCCTCTTTCCCGATATTGAAAGCCTCTTTGCAGCTTATGAAAACGCGACTACTTTCTTGATCGATATGCCAATCGGGCTCATCGGCCAAGGGCCAGTAGGCCGCGCCTGCGATACCCTCGCTCGGAGACTTTTGAGTCCCTATCGACATACTAGTATATTTACGCCTCCTTGTCGCGCTGCACTGTACGCAGCACCATCAGAAGCTTCTGCCATTAACTTTCAACATACCGGCAAAAAACTATCTCAGCAGTCCATCAATATTATTCCAAAAATCCGAGAATTGGATACATTCCTCCTGCAACAAACGCCCATCATCCAAGCTCGATTTATTGAAGCACATCCCGAATTGATTTTTTGTGGTTTGAATAAGAACCAACCCTTACAAGCCAGTAAAAAAACGAAAGAGGGTATTGCAAAACGGCTAGCATTAGTCGCCCAATACTTTCCCATTGTCAAGAAACTCTACGCTAATATTTTACAGAGCACCCTCCGCAAGGCAGTCTTAGCGGATGACATTGTAGACGCCTTGGGCCTGGCAGTAGCTGGGGTATTAGCCCAACAATTTCCTGAAAATTGGAAGCAAATTCCATTCCCTCTAGTTTATGATAGCAAAGGGCTACCCATGCGCTTGGGCTATTATGCAGTAAAATGATACGTAGGCAGAAGCCCCCCGCCGATGTTGTGTGTTTCCCACCAACATCTCTCCCTAGAATCCTAGGCTCCGAGGATATCGCAGGTGAAAAATCTACCTGGCTAGCTAGACAGGCGCCCGCAACGGCGAGGAGATTCTACATTTCTTTTATCTTTACCCCAAAACCAACCAGATATATGCTGACATACGAAAAAGCCGATGAGATACTGAGAGAAATGACCAAAACGACCTCCCTCCTTCGCCACGCCCGCACCGTAGAACTCGTCATGAGAGCCTTCGCTCGCCACTTCGGAGAAGATGAGGAAAAATTTGCAATAACAGGATTACTCCACGATGCAGATTACGAAAAACATCCCGATCAACACCCCAATGTCATTGTAAAACAACTTAATGAAATGGGAGAGACGGAAATAGCCCATGCCATTGCTGGACATTACACGCATTGGGGCGTTCCACGCGAAACAATCTTGGATAAATGTATCATCGCAGCGGACGAGCTAACGGGTTTTATCTATGCTGCTGCGCTCATTCGTCCTACCAAGATCGTGGGAATGACGGCTAAGTCTGTCTTGAAAAAATTCAAGACCAAAACCTTCGCCGCCTCTGTAGATCGAGAAGAGGTGCGAAAAGGAGCCGCACTCATAGGCTGGGAACTACGCGAATTAATTGACTTCATCATTCCCGTACTAGAAGGCCATAAAGAAGAGTTAGAATTGGTATAATATCTTCTTTCTATTCCCATACATTATAAAGACGGCAAGTCTACATTCAGCAGTTTCTCAGGTAAAGTATTTCCGTGTTCTGAAACGTTATTTTCTAGCTTATTGAGCTGAGTGAAATCGGAAAGAAGGCCATGGCGACACGCGTTCCACCTTCCGAATTCGCATTTCCGCCCACAATGAGAAATTGCTGGTCGACTTTCATCCTGCTGGACATATTACTTCAACGGGGTTTAAAAGTTCAGGGTTGAAGGTTTATACCAGGGAAGTAAGCCTTAAACTAGTAAACGGATAAACAGTCCTTGTCCGGTAGTATGCCTTCATTTATTGAGCCAATACTTTGATTTCAACTCTCCGATTCAATTGCCTTCCCGTTTCATCTTCGTTATCGGCGATGGCTTGAGTCGTCCCGAAGCCTTTCGATTGTAGGCGGGAAGTATCTATGCCTGCCTTTATCAAAAAGTCGACCACAGCTTTAGCCCTTTGCTCCGAAAGTTCCAGGTTAAAGGTAGGCGTCCCCGTATCGTCGGTATGTCCTTGTATCTCCAATACTAGACTTGGACGTTCCTCCAATAAGGAAACCAACTGCTCTAATGCTGGAAAGGAAGTGGGTTGAATGCTGTACTTGTTATGATCAAAATATACGTTCTCTAAGACGAGCGTCTCGCCCGGCGGTAAAGTCAACAAACACGCCAATGGATCTTCATTGGGAACTTGTTTCAACGATATATCATCCAATAAATAAAAAGAATAGGGAATATCTCCTGCAGCTGATTTAGCTTTTGTCTCATCATCCGTATAAAAGTTACCGATAACCAGGAATAGACCTGGACTATCCGCTACGAAAGTCCCCGACACTTTGCGCCATTCATTAGGCTTACCCTCCACTATTTCACTTTCGTTCAGTACTAAATCGTAACCTTCCAACAACTCGGCAAAAGGCTCAATCAGGGGCTTATCCAAAACTGTTGCACCAAAGTTGTTGACTTTGATCGATTTGGCCACTGGGTTTAGCCAAAACTCTAAGTAGTATTTTGCACAAGGAATCAGCTGTTCCTGTAGTTTGATCTCTACATATTCTCTACATTGCATAACGCCAGAATTGCACCCATAGGTTTTTATCCCTACCATTTTATCTCCTGTACGCGCTTTGTGTCCTACAAAAGAAATTCCCTTCCTAGTAGGATACAGCTTATGCATCGCTTCTTCCCAAATCACATCTGGTGATCCTTGATTCGGCGACATCCATTGCTTACTGATATCATTAAAATGACCACTGTGTCCCGACCATCGGTTGGGCTTTTTATTGCATTCTTCAAAACTTGGGTTGGGGACTAGATTTTGACCTGAAAGGTATCCAGTGCTAAAGAGTAGTAGGGTTAAGAGCGGTAAAAATTTCATGAGGCGTTTTACTTCATAATGGTAAAGGACCTCATTAGTTACAATGGTGGTAAAACAATCCAATCTGCATAAGTATTTTCATTTTTTCATTAATTGCATTATCCTTAGAAAAAATCCACTTACATTTAAGGGCTTATTTGGAGGCAACAATTTGGGCTTGTCTGATTGCCAGACAGACCACAAATAAGCGCTTAGCAATAATAAACCAACGCTTTATGTACTATCGACCCTCTACTATTACTTCGCTAGTTTTCTGTCTTCTTTTCTCTCTCTCCCTCTCTGCGCAACACGGTGACCATGGACCTATGGCACCCAAAAAGGATACGATCGCTCTATTTACGGATGTCATGGGCGAATTTAAAAGAGAAATTTCCACAAAAAATGAAGAGGCCCAAGCCTATTTCACTCAAGGTATCCAACTCAAATACGCATTTGGCGTGAGTGAAGCTGCCTTGTCGTTCCGAGAAGCCCAAAAGCGAGACCCTGACTGTGCGATCTGCTATTGGGGCGAGGCCTGGGCACTAGGCGCCTACCTCAATGGTTCCTTGTCTGAATCAGATGCACCTCGGGCCTACGAAGCCATAAAACAGGCCTCCAAACTAGCCAAGAAACATGCCAGCCCAGTTGAAAAGGCGCTGATCAAGGCCATGTTACCCCGCTACGTCAAAGACTTTGACAAAGAAACACGTGGCAAGCAAGATTCCGCCTATGCCAAAACCATGGCCAAAGTATATGAGCAATATCCCGATGATGATGATGTAGCTACCATTTATGCAGAAGCACTTTTCGTTTTGGAACCGCGTCGTGGTGCTCGGGATATCAATGATCCTGATGTGCAATTGATCATGCGTGTTTTGGAAAAAGTACTAGGCAAAGCTATCGAACATCCCGGTGCTTGTCATCTCTACATTCACGCTACGGAGGCAACTACCCAGCCCGAGTTGGGCGAGCCCTGCGCGGAATATATAGGAAATGCCATACCCGGGGCTAGTCACATTAATCACATGCCCTCTCATACTTTCAATGAAGTAGGTCGTTGGGGCGAATCTGTGAGAGCGAATTTACAGGCTTCTCATACCGATCAAAAAGCAGATTTATTAGGAGAGGGGGTAGCCATTTATCCTTCTCATAACCTACACATGTTGCTTTATGCGGCCTCCTTTGATGGCCAAGGAGCGATAGCTATTCAAGGCGGAAGAGATTTTGCAAAGAAGACAGGCAACACCATGTTTCATGTGCTTACCTTGATCCGTTTTGGAAGATTCGATGAGATCCTTCCGATCAAAAATCGACCCGATAGTGATATCGCAGGGGGAATGTGGGACTTTGCTCAAGGTTATGCCCAC
Source organism: uncultured Lewinella sp. (assembly GCA_913060855.1). Lineage (GTDB taxonomy): Bacteria > Bacteroidota > Bacteroidia > Chitinophagales > Saprospiraceae > DT-111. The sequence continues at coordinate 4,753 of CAJXUM010000104.1, forward strand.
CTTAAGACCGGAGAAGCCGATTTTGCGAAAGTATACCTACAGCGCTTGCTTACCACCGCCGACACCTCTGAAGCCAAATACCGCGGTCACCCCGCTGAACGCTTACTCGGTACGCTTGCCGGGATTCTAGAAGGGGAAATGCATTGGATGGCGCACGACATGGATAAAGCCTTAGCAGCCTTTGAGCGCGCCGTAGAATGGGAAGACGCCATGGCTTATGACGAACCAGAGCCCCTTCCTTTTGCCGCAAGACATTGGCAAGGAGCGCTATTACTAAAAATGAAACAATTTGCCGCCGCTGAGGCCGCTTATCAAGCAGAATTAGATGATCATCCTAATAATGGCTGGTCTTATTTCGGCCTCTTACAAGCCTTGAAAGCACAGGGTAAGGACACCGCTGAGATTCAAGAGAAATTTGACGCCAGCTGGGCTAGGTCTGATATCTGGCTCCATGCTTCAAAGTTTTAAACACCTTCTCAATAATCAATATTATACAGTGCTAGCATTTGTTTTTCGGCTAGTGCTTTCGGTGTTTTTCGCAATAGGAAATTGCGCAGCCCTTGTCCAAAGGGTAAATGCGCTATTTTTCCTATTTGCCAAGAGGTTCTCACCACCTGGTCTACTTTTTTACGGCGCTTGTCCTGAAAGCGTTTAAAGGCTAGCTCCGGTTGAGATTCTTCTTTCAATATCTGACTAAGAAACCAGGCATCTTCTACGGCCTGCCCACCGCCTTGCCCCATATTGGGCGTGGTAGCGTGCGCAGCATCTCCGATCAAGCAAATTCGGCCTTGATACCATTTCGGGATGGGCTTTAGATCACTAATATCATTTCGGATAATACTAGTTTCCGGTGTGGCGGCAATAATAGCGGGAATGGGGTCGCCAAAATCTGCGTACATTTTCGTCAATTTAGCTTTGCGATTTCCTTCATCTCTTTGTCCTTCTGGTGCTTTCGCCACAGCAAACCAATACACCTCAGTATCTGAAATCACAGATAAACCAAACCTATAATCCTTCCCCCAGGTTTCCACACAAGCTTTTTCTAAAGGCGCTTGTAGTGAAATCGGGGCTATCCCTCGCCAACAGGTTTGCCCAGCATAACGTATGCGGGCAGAAGGAACCAATTGTTGTCTAACTGCCGAATGAATCCCGTCTGCTCCAATTAATATATCTCCGGTCGTGGAGGTTCCATCTTCAAAAAAGGCTTGTACCCCTTTTTCATCCGCCTCTACCTTTTGCAGTTTTTTACCACAGTGGATCTGTTTTCCATAATGGGATACCAAAATATCGCGAAGACGACTACGAAGGATAGAAGTAACGCTATATCCAAAGGCCTCAACAAAGAGAAGTTGCTCCGTAGCTTGGATGGATTTCATTTTATGATCAGCAACCTCGATACGATCCAAAGAAACGCCTTGGGCATTTACCTCCTCGGCCAATCCCAAGCGGTGAAATACCTGCATTGCATTCGTTGCCATCCAAATCCCAGCTCCGGCTACACCCAGCTGGGGAGAAGCTTCATATACCGCAGTTTCAAACCCAACTTGTTCTAAAGCAATAGCGGTGGTTAAGCCAGCAATTCCCCCACCAATGATGATTGTTTTCATTTTTGTTACATTTTAGGTCAAAGTTACTAAAAAATAACATTTAGGTCAAGTTTACTAATTTTTATATCTTGCAGGACTTTAATAATGAATGATGAAAACGAAAGACAGGATATTAGCGACCAGTTTATCGCTCTTCAATGAAAGAGGCCTATCTCAGGTAACCTTGAGAACCATTGCAAAAGAGATGGGAATAAGTCAAGGCAACCTCAATTATCATTTCAAAAAAAGGCAGGATATTATTGAGGGTTTGTATTTCCAATTGGTTGGGAGGATGGACGAAATATTCCAAGATCTAGTGACTAAGGAAGTAGATATTCTACTCATTTTTGAATCGAATAGGGGGGTATTAGCGGCTTTCTATAACTTTCGCTTTTTTATGCTTGATTTCGTACAAATCATGCGGGAGAATCCGAGTATAAAAGAACATTACCTGCAGTTACAGCAAGCTAGAATTGCGCAATTTCAACAGACCGTTACTATATTACAGGACAAAAAATTGGTACGACTAGAGGAGTTTAAAGATGAGTTTTATCATTTATACCAACGTATGAGTATCCTTGGTGATTTTTGGCTATCCGCCGCCACGATTTCGGGCTTAGCAACAGAACATGATATACAGCGCTACCAACTTATTTTATCAGAATCTATCTACCCTTATCTCACGCCGGCGGGAAAACGATCCTTTTTACAGCATAGGAAAAAACTAAAGGTTAGAAATAATTGAAATAGACTTTATTCCCCTTCCATTTCAGCCTGCTCCTCTTTCTTCCGATCACCATCCTTGCGACGTTGCTTAAATTCGCCTTTCTTGCCTCGATCTCGCTCCCCTCTTTTACTCTTACTTCTCGAATAGCGTTTTCTGAATTCAACTAACTTGCTTTGCTGATCCGCATCTAATTTAGGTTTGATTTCTGCAAACATTTCATCCATGATGCTTCGTCGGTTATTCCGACTTTCTCGCCATAATTGGCCTAGCTCTTTTCCATAGCTTTGGATAATTGGTCCCAATTCCTCTTTTTGATCATCGCTAGCACCTATCGCCGTGAAAATGTGGGTTTCCATTCTAGGGCCACCGCCTATAGCCCCCACTTTCTGGATATGCCTTGTCATCAATTCACGATTCGTGAAAAAGCCTGCGGTAAAACCGATAATTAAAAGCCCGCTTATGGTGAGTATTGTTTTAAATGTCTTCATTCTTCTAAATTTTAACTAGTGTAGTTATTTAATAACCATTGTCCACTAGCATAATGGCATCCTCCGTCAGCATTTCATTCACCCCGATAATATTCTCCATCATGAGGTTACCTTCTGTATAATAAATACCGCCTAAAGCTAGAAAAAGAACGACTACACAAGCGGCAGCCACCCGAGGAAATAACCGGACAATTACCGCCGACAAATCTTCTTCTGCCTGCTTGCCAATTTGTTGCATTACCCGAGCCGAGAAGGCAGCATCAGGAGCAGGTTGCCAATCTGCCAACTGCTGTCTCAGTTCCAAAAACGTAGCTTTCTCTTGCCGCAATTTCTCTGATTGCTGTAAAGCTTCAGTTAATTGCTCCGTTTCCTCCGGAGAAAGCGTTTCATCCAGCGATCGCAGCAATAATTCCAGCATTTTTTCATAATCCCTATCCATTGTATCCTATTTTTCGCTGTAATTGTTTATTATTTCTTTCAACTTACGTTGCGCCCGGGCTAACCTAGAAGCCACTGTCCCCATCGGCAATTCCAACATCTCTGCCGTTTCTTTGACAGAATGCCCTTCCACTAATCGCAATACCACTACCGCCCGAAAATCGGGCTCTAAACGCCGCAAGGCCTGACTAATTAAATCTCGCGTTTCCATCCGTTCTGGCGATTCACTCTCATCCGGGATCTCCATCGCCTTGTCCTCCTTTTGTAAGGAAAAAAAACGTTGGAAACGCCGCTTTCTTCGCTTCAATTCATTGAGGGATAAATTGATCGCAATCCTCGTCAAATAAGTTCCCAAGCCCGATTCTCCCCGAAATTTATCCAGCGATTGATAAAACCGAATAAATACGCTCTGTGATACATCATCCGCCTCTGGCACTTCTCCCAACATTCCAACAACCGTAGCCCGTACCTGCTGCTGGTAACGCTCCACTAAGAAACGAAAAGCATTTTCGTCTCCACTACTCGCTAGCGCAATCAATTCTGTATCTGTACGCATTAATCGGGTTTCCACCACCAGCTTTAAAGGTTTTACGAATTACGTTCACAGTCGTTGCCTCTTTCTCTCCATTTAGACAATAGAAAAGTAACGATTTTTCCCCGATTTTAAAATTATGGTGATTTTGATGGTGGGACAGCTGGAAAGGCTAGATGAGATGGCGACTTAATTGTGGTAATAAATGATGATGTAGGGTCATCAAATTTAGTTCAGTATAGAACTCCCGGCGGGACTCGAACCCGCATCATCTCGTAGAAAGCGAGATATCCTAAGCCATTAGAAGACAGGAGCTTCATTAAAAGAGTTGCCCCGACAGGATTTGAACCTGCAACCCCCGGTTTAAAAGACCAGTGCTCTGCGCAATTGAGCTACGAAGCAATTTTAGAAGTCGATAGTAGGTAGTCCATTGTTGTCAGTCCATAGTCGATGGTTTGTACTGGGACGTGACGTAAGGCAGTCGATAGTTTGTGGTCGATGGTCGATAGACTCTAGGCTAAGACATCGCTATCAATAGTCATCCATTTATTGTAGACATAACTACTTTATTATACTTGGGTATTTTCCAAGCATTAGGAGCGCTACGACACTATCGACCATGGACCGATAACCATCAACCTCCCTAAACATTGTGGCAATCCGGGAATTGAACCCTACCCTCCGATGCTTCAAACCGACGCTCTCGCCATGTGAGCTAGATTGCCATGTATACTGAGGCCGAAGAAGTTTGGGAATCCAAACGCTCTTCAAGTACAGTATGTTCTGACGCAAAATAACTTGAGAAGATTCTAAACCATTTTGCGTTAAAAAAAATAAAAGCTTGAGACTACAGCTTTGTATAGACGATCCTTCCTCAGATTATGACTAGGATGAGCAAATCCTAGTGTTCCCGAGTTATCCACCCTTTCCTGTCGCCAGGGCGAGGTGATCGTCCAATGCCATGAATGTTGTTTCCAAAAAGAAACTACGTTGTGACTGATCGGCACCTTAGACATGACTTGCATAGCGGCTCCTATGTCCGCACTTTGCACAAGGAGGGTTGGTTCCCTCGCCATTAACAGGCGTTCCCCGAAGCATGCTCCGAAGCCGGCCTGACCGAATGTATACCGCCTGAAGTGATCTTGCGGACCCTTTCAGCCCGTATTTTGCAACGGGTTTAGGCATCTACTACATCACAACGCCCGGGACTTGGGCTGATGTTAATCGAGATGGGAATCGAACCCACAGCTTTAAGATAATCGATCTTACGTTCTACCAATTGAACTACTCTGGCGTTAGACATTTAGAAGAAGCGTCCCGGGTGTGGCTCCGTAGATTTTCGCCTACAGAATACCAGGCTCCTTCTTGTGGACCTCCCGATCCACGGTACTTCAGGACAACGACCCGTTGCCAGGCGCTTATCCTTGATACTGGCTATAGCCTGACGAAGAGGGATAATCCTCGCCAAACCCATAGCCTACAACTTTCCCTATTGGTGTCCCCACCTCAATACCGATGTCTTTCTCGGCATATGTTGTTCCTGCTACCTCAGCGGTCGCCCCTGGTAGCCTGGACGCAACATGTTCGTTGCTTGCTTACTCCAACTCTCTCGAAAGAAAGTCTCCGGTATTGTTAATTCAATGACCGGATTTATCCCCGTTACCAGGTTTATGTGACGACAGTAAGCTGCCGGTGAAAATAGTAGCCGAAGCAAAGCCTCAGCGACCAATTTCAATTTCATTTGTCAAAGAGCACTTAGACGCGCAGCTGGGGGTCGAACCCAGAATTACAAGCTTATGAGGCTTGTGTGTTACCATTACATCCACCGCGCGTAATGTCCCGATGAGTGGACTCGAACCACTAACCACCCGCGTATCAGGCGAGCACTCTAACCAATTGAGTTACATCGGAATGTTTAGTCGATAGTTGATGGTCTATTGTCGATAGTGAGACAACTATGGACCATCGACTATCGACCGATTACTAATAAAGAGCTGGTAATCGGATTCGAACCGATAATCTCTCGATTACAAATCGAGTGCACTTCCTGTTATGCTATACCAGCTAGAGAACGCGTTGGTGCGGAACGGAGTGAGCCCGAAGCACTGTTGTTTGTGTTGTCATTTTGAGCAAGTAGTCGGATTCGAACCGACATCCTCTGGGTGGAAGCCAGGAATTCTAGCCTTTGAACTATACTTGCTTACATATTACTGGACAAAGAGGGAAGTCAGAGGCCACCTAGCCTGCGACTAGGCAGGGACGACAGAGGAGAGATAGGCTAGGCAGATGCACCACCTCGGCAGTCTCGCTTCTCGCTTCTAAATGTCTAGTAGCAGAACTTGCTTGTTTTCTATCCTAGAGCGGAAGAGGTGGGAGTCGACCCCACCCGAGCCGTTAACTCCTAACTG
>CAJXUM010000105.1 GCA_913060855.1 uncultured Lewinella sp.
TATCCTCTTCGTCGGCAGCGTCAGATGTGTATAAGAGACAGGGATTGGGAATACCTGAGTCCATTCAAAAACAAGCCACCGATGCAAGCCTGGATTACAATCCCCTATTCACAACAAGAACATTGGGAAACCTTGGCCGCCCTAGCGCTCGAGAAGATGTAACTACGCCGAACAGACGTTGCCGAGGGCAAATACATAAAATCGTGCTAACCCTCAGCCAATATGCTCCTACTTCATTACTTCTCCATTTCACAAATTTGGAGAATAGCTTTGATGCGTTTGCTTTAGATATTGCCAGCTAGTCGCTAAATTCTGCGTTTTTGCCCGCAAAGAAAGTTTTACTTATTATTTTCACATTGAAACGAAAATAATATGATAAAACACGCTCTGCCCTGCCTAGTTCTTTTATGCTTCCCCATACTACTACAAGCTCAAATTCGATTTGTAGATTCTTCTGCAGTCTTGTTTCATCCCATGGTGAATAGCGGGGTGGCGATGGGCATCGCAGATATGAATGGCGATGGATTAGACGATATCATTCGCCTTGATCAAACAGACTTATTGACGATTGATTATCAAAGTGATACTTCTAGTCAATTTACCGGCGATACTTACAATCGGGTATTCGGGGGGCAATGGAGTCTGTGCATAGCAGATGTCAACCAGGATGGCTTTAATGATGTCTTTTCTGGCGGTGCTTACAATGGGCTGACTATGTTGATAGCAGATACCACTAATGGGGCTTACTTATCCAGTACCTATAATTCACCCGCTATCTATCTGCAGGGCTCTAACTTTGTAGATCTCAATGGGGATGGCCTAGTAGATATTTTTGCTTGTCATGATGATGGACTTTCCATCTCACTACGAAATAAAGGAGGCGGCTTATTCACCCTTGATCAATCCTTGATTAATACAGCCTCTCCCGTTCCCTCCGATAATTCCGGTAATTACGCCTCGATTTGGACCGATTTCGACAATGATAATGACCTTGATTTATATATTTCTAAGTGTCGCAATGGTGTCACGGATCCAGAAGATGGTCGGCGACTCAATCTCTTGTTTCGCAATGAAGGAGAGGGCCAGTGGACAGAAATGGCGGATAGTTTGGGATTGCAGCCCAGGGCCCAAAGCTGGTCTGCAGACTTTGCTGATATCGATAATGACGGTGATATGGACTGCTTTATCGTCAATCATGATTCTGTCAGTACTTTACTGGTGCAAGATTCGGTTGGGCTGTTTCATACTATTAATGAAAGCAGTGGGATCAATGCTTTATTGAACAATGCAGGTGAACTGATTCAATGCAAATTCGCTGATTTCGACAATGATGGTTTTGTCGATCTTTTAGTTACTAGTACGGATGACGAACATTTTTTATTACACAATCAACAGGATAACACTTTCATCAATGTAGGGGACAGTATTCCTTCTCCCACTCGTATCCATTCGGCTACGGTGGGCGACCTTAACAATGATGGTTCTTTAGATATCATGGCGGGTTTTGCTCGCTCTCTCAATATCCCTACCACTACCGCTGATCGACTTTACCTCAATGAAGGGAATGACAATAGTTTTATAAAAATCCTCCTGCAAGGCACTTCATCCAATATCAATGGAATTGGCGCTCGGCTGGAATGTTATGGCCCTTGGGGGATTCAAATCAGAGAAGTAAGAAGTGGCGAAGGTTATGGCATCATGAATTCCTTTACCCAACATTTTGGCATAGGGCAAGCGGAAGCGATTGACAGCCTAATCATTAGATGGCCCTCTGGCATTATTGACCGTATTGTAAATCCCGACCGCAATCAAACCCTCTTCCTGACAGAAGGAGAGACATGCACTATTCCCTTGGATTTTATGGTAGAAGCTGATGAATTTACCCTTGAATTTATCCCCTTAGCGGATCTAGATTCCATCGTTGGCCGTTGGACATTCGGTGATGGCCAGGATACGATTGCTAGCCAGCCTATTCATCAATATGACACAGTGGGAACCTATGAAGTATGCCTTGAAATACAATTAGCCTGTGGCCTTCCTCAGCAAATTTGCAAAACACAAAATGTGAGTTGTGTCCCACCAACTGGTGAATTCTCGGTCAACAATAATGAACTAGTGGTCCAATTTAATCCTTTGGATGAAGATGGCCTTTCCTTCCTTTGGACATTTGGTGATGATAGCGACAGCAGTCAGCTAGCCACTCCGATGCATACGTATGCCGAAGCAGGGACCTATGAAGTATGCTTAGTTACCAGTGATAATTGTGAAACCACAACCCATTGCCAATCTATAATAGTCAATTGCACTTCTCCTATCGCTGATTTTGGTGCTACAGTGGATAGTCTAGCTGTTTCTTTAGAGGATTTATCCAGTGTTGGTACCAGTAACTGGGGGTGGTCGTTTGGAGATGGATCAGTATCCGCTGAGGCTGAACCAACACATGAATATTCAAGTCCTGGTCGCTATGAAGTATGCTTACAAGTCACTAATACTTGTGGAGACGAATCCGCTTTAACATGCCAAATACTTAGTATCGGTTGCGAAGTGCCAAAGGCCCTTTTTTCCGTAGCTAGCAATGAACTCATCCAATCTTTCCAGGATAGCTCAAGCAATAGTCCGGATACCTGGCTTTGGACCTTCGGGGATGGAGATACCTCAATCGAACAAAATCCAATTCATACCTATACCAACACCGGTACTTATGAAGCCTGTCTCACCATTAGCAATGCTTGTGGAACAGATCAACAATGCCAAGCTGTCGTCGTCATTAATACCCATACCGTCACCCCTGGAGTACCTCCTATTCCTTATTCACTTTTCCCCAATCCGGCGCATGCTAAAGCTACGCTCAGTTGGGAAACAGCAAATCAACGCCCCGTCTCAATCGTATTGTACAATGCGGCAGGCCAAGCATTACAGCAATTTACTATTGGTATTAATGCCTTAGAAAGCCACCTAGATTTATTGGCTTATCCAGCGGGAAGTTATCATTTATCGATTCAAACGAAGGGAAAGAATTGGCAGTTTTTGCCTTTTATTCTTAAATGATGGGAGGTAGTAGACTTCAGAAGTTTTCTCCGTCACGCCTGGGGAAACTTCTGAAGTCTTGCCTACTAGCACTAGTTATTATTATTCCCCTCCTTTTCCTTGGCTGGAGCTGGAGCTGGAGCAAGAGGCGAAGGAATCGGCGTCAATAACGGATTCTTTGGTATTCCTTCCGACGTTGGAATAATAACGGGTAATACGGGTTCTGGTTCCGGGTCTGGTTTTATGGAGGGAAAAGAGAGTACCCCTTTTAGCGGCCTGATCGAGCGAGCGGCTGATCGACTACCTTGCAAGTGCATATCGAGGGCTAAATTGTAATTGACCATATTACGGTCATCTATCTTGTCTAGTGGATAAGTATCCAAGCTTTCAATCGTGATATAATAACGATGTCGTTGCGGATCAGCCTGAATATCAGCTAGATTAACGTCAATTTTTTGGTCACTTCTGCGCACTAAGAGATTACCGATATAAGGAATCTGCGAAAAGTCAACCGGATTATCTTTGTCTTCCAGGTCTACCACAAAACGCCATTGGAAAGCAAATCGCCGATCTTCTTTTTTGCTCAAATCAAATTCTCCGCCGGAAATATTAGCAATCGGGTGTGCACTCGTCTGGATCTCTTCATTGATATTCAAATAAATAAAGGAGCCACCGACGGGATATCGGCTTTTGATTCTGTAAGTCAGATTAAGGTTGCCAGGTCGACTGGCTAGCGGACCTCTGAAGTTGTTCGCCAAAGGTTTGCCCACCAACGTAAAGCGACAGCCAAAAGCCCCCGTTTTGCTATCTTGGAAAGGCTCTGCCCGAAGTCTGGGCATGCCATCATACACGCCTGGGTTAACACTTTCCAACTCCCAAAAGTTGTTAGTCATATCCTCTGGTATTCCTTCTACGATAACATAATGCTTATGCTCTGCGCCCTCTGTCATCAGCGGAAAATCACGGGTTTGCTGAAAAATAGGCTTGATCCCTCGGAAGTAATTGGCTATATCAGCAGGTTGCGGCAAAGCCGTAAACAAATTTTGACGATAATAATCACCGCCAAAATCTGAAAAGATAATCGTCTGCCAATCGGTACCAGAAAAAGCAGTAGAAGAAGAACGGCCTACGCCAAAACTAGTCTTCAAGCGAGAAGACATAGGGCCATTGATATTTATCCCTACTTCAGATTCCATCCGAAAGTTATCTTCTGCCGATGAGCTATGTTTGATCATCACCCCTTCAAACTCTCGCAAGTAATAGGCTTGCCCCACAAATTGAGGATTGTTTTTATAGAATCGCCACAAATTCATCATGGTCTCCGTCGTACGGTCATTATTAGCGCCCAAGACAACACCTAAAGGGGATTGGAAAGAGCCTGATAACGCCAATACGCTGGATTCCCTTCTATCATCAGAGTCCAATGCCGTTTTGAAAGCAACATAGGGTGGCTCTATGCCCGCATCCAAGGCGGCTTTCAAGTACCCACTACAATTCTTGGTGAGGATAAATGAATCGAAGTTTTCATTAGCATTAACCACAAATTGATTCTCAATACTTCCCACCTTCAATATCCGAGAAGGAACATACTTAATCGCACCAAAGGGTTTGTCGACTTCCTCTCGGCTAAAAATATAATATAACAAGCCGCCGCCTCGTATGTCAGCCATCTCCACGCTAGTCCGTAAGTCTCTCCGCCCCAGGAATTTACTGATATCATAGGGAATAAAGTCTCGTCTACCTTTACCTTGCCCTACCGAAAAACCACAATAGGAAGTGTGTTTTTTAAAGATATTTTGTAGGGCATAGCCCAAAGAAATACGAGAATAGGAACGAATGGGAGGCCATTCCTCGCCTCTATGCTTTTCCAGTTTACTTCTAAACTTGTTATACTTTTGGGCTTGTAAATCTTGGCTTAGCCCTAGAAAGGCTAAAATAACGAAGGTTATCAGGATCCGACAACTCAATTCAGAACTCATAAAATAGTTGATTTTTCTATTATAACATCCTTAGGAATGGTGACCAAATAAATGTACATTTTTGGCTGACCTGTTTTGCCGTGGCCTACGTTTTCGCCTTGCCAGCAACAAAAAGTCCTAAGTCAAATTCTATCCATTTATTACCCCTCATTCCTTATTACTTCAAACAGCACATGAAGTTGCTTTAAACCGACTTCAATTGATCATACGTATAGACACAACATATACCGCATGATAATAATGCAAAAAAAGGAAAAAGTTACTTAGTGGGCGCTCGTTTTATGAAATCTTTAACAAAAGACTTCACCTCTGTAAAGGACCTGAAATTACAGTCCCCTATATTAAAATCGAATAGAGTAATTGATAGAGGGAGTAATAGGAATCAATGAGGCTTGAACCAACGAAAATTTTTCCGTCAAGGTATTATTTTCATCGGTATAGGTCGACCTCACATCAATGTACAGTGGATTTTGTCGATAGTAGGCGTTGAAGACACCAATATTCAAAGTGTGTAGTAGGTTTCCTGAATAGAAAGTCATATTGGCACCCAAATCCAACCGATGGTAGAGAGGCATTGAAGTAGCATTTTTTCCTTCGTATTTGGGCACTTCTATTTCAATCAAATCAGCATCGGGATTACCAGGTACGCGCAAGGGAATACTTCCTCTTGGGAAAGTAAATCTAAAGCCTGAACTGACCGTCCAATTGGCAGTGAGTTCCAGCCAAGGTTTTAGCCGATGGGCAATGACCGCCTTCAGGTCATGTCGGCGATCATATTTAAAAGGATAAACCTCTCCGTTGTTGACAAATTCGAACTGGCGTTCAGACCAAGCTAGGGTATAAGCAAGCCATCCACTCGTTTTGCCTTGAGTCTTCCGCAGCATCACCTCCATGCCATAGGCCCAACCTCTCCCCTGGGTAACATTTTCCTCCCAGTTATTAAGAAAATTGGCGCCTTCCGAATAAGTCAGGAGATTGTCCATCCTTTTATAGTAACCTTCCACTCTTAAATCGAGATGTTTTCTTAGGTTGAGTTTAAACCCCGTTACGCCTTGCCAAGTATGTTGTGGTTTAATGCGATTGGTCGCAGGCACCCAGACATCAGAAGGAAGGCCCAAACCCGAGGTCGATAGTAGGTGGAGAAACTGAGTCATTTTACTCACAGAGGCCAAAAAACTCAATTTGGGTTTGAATTGCCAATGTGCCGATAAGCGGGGCTGGAACGAGTGATAAGACTTTCCTCTCACATCTATATTCGACAATCGAAGGCCGGCATTGATGAAGAGATCATCTCTTATCTGGTACTCATTTTCTATATAGAAGTTATACTCATTGGTCTTGATATTCAACAATTGAAACGCTTGATCAGACACGGCGGAAGTATCTTCATAAAAGACCATTCCGTTCGACATATTGCGCGTTGAGAGTCCCATTCCAAATCGGATATAAGTCCGATCAAAAGGGATATAATCAAAGTCAGCTCTAATCCCTACTTCTTCAATATTAGATTCAAAGTGTCCATTAAGTCTACGATGTTGATAGGCTCCTGTATTGAGTAAGATCACTGAGTCTCGCTCATCAAACTTAACGTTTACATCCAGGTTGCTGTAGGAAGCTGTGATATTGGCAAACAATCGATTATTAAAAACGTGATTCCATTTGAAGGCGCCTACCTTATTCCCCCAATCCAATCGCTCTTTGTAGCGTTGTGGGAAATAGTAAGATAGAATTAGGTCGTTGGCACCTCTTAGATCCAAGGTATCCCCGGAGAAGCCGATGTTTTCAAAGTTGTCCGCCCCTTGGTAATAGGTGAGGTAGAACTTGTCCTTGTCGTTAAGGCTATAGTTGACTTTGGCATTAAAATCGTAGAAATCATAGCTGGTCGACCCATCGTCTCCTTTACCTGCTTTTATTCTTCGAGAGAAAGGTTTGAGGTACCAATTAATCAACGATTTTCGGCCACTAAATATAAATGAGCTTTTATCTTTAACAATAGGTCCTTCAAAGGTAAAACGAGTAGTCAACATCCCAATATCGAGCCCCCCTTCATATTCCCGCTTATTACCATCCTTGGTTCGGATATCTAGCACGCTGGAGGTTCGTCCACCGTATCGGGCGGGGAATCCTCCTTTCACTAATTTAGCACTGCTAATCGCATTCGTATTGAAAATACTAAACAAACCAGCTGCATGAGAAGTATAGTAAACCGGCACCCCATCAATCAACATTAGGTTTTGCCCAGGTTCTCCTCCTCGCACATGCATGCCTTCTACCCCATCTGTTCCACTTTGTACCCCCGGCAGGAGATAGGCGGTCCTGACCAAATCAGGTTCTCCTCCCAAACGAGGCAACTGATTGATATCTGCAATACTAATATACTGCTCACTGGCTCCACTTTTTGGCATTTCATTCAAGGAGTCATTCGCTACCACGATGATTTCATCCATCATATGTATCGATTGCTGCAGCTTGAGGTGAAATTGGTGGTTGGAAGTTAATGCCAAGGACAAATCTTGTGGTTCATAGCCGACATAAGACAGGGACAAAGCCACGTCTCCCATCGGTAATGTAAGACTAAAGAAACCATCGTTGTTGGTGACGGCCCACTTCTGAGTGATAATGTCTACAACACTCGCTCCGATGAGTGGTTCTAATGAAGCACTATCCGAAATGAACCCACTGATGGTAAACCATTTTTTAGTGGGAATAGGAGGTGGCGGAATACCTACATAAATGATGATCCGTTTCTCCCGCTGTGCATATTGAATATTAGTGCCTTGGAACAAGTAATCAAGTATATCTGCTACTCTTTTTTGGTGAGCCTGATAAGTGATTTTTCTGGTAGGAAGAATATCGTTACTAAAGGAAATTCGTACATCTGCCTCATCTATCAATAGGAAAAGTGCCTCCTCTAAGGTTTTGTCATCGAAGGTAATAGAGATATGTACATCGAGTGGCTTTTGAGCAAAGCAGCTCAGGCTGATACCTCCAAGAATCAGTAAAAGCAGGACCTTTTTCATCTAATCCATGGATATTGACCAAATATACAAGTTAATACGCACAGTATCAAACGGCTTTAATCGATAGTATGGGTCCCTTTTGGGAAAGAGTAGCTCCACTGGCCGTCTCTATTTGTGCCTCAATGGGAGTTCTTTCCTCGTCTTTATCAACCAAAGAGGCAATGCTACGGTAAGAAAAAAGTGGTTTCCAGCTTCTTGTTCTCTCGAATTGCAGTCAATCCATCATTTTTAAACAACTTCTCTATTAAAGTTCGAGTTTTTTTTGAAATTTACGTGCTTTCTCGACCAAATACAAAAGGCATTGCCCTAGCCTCCCCATTAACCTTAGTGATAAGTTCGACATTTATACCTCATCACTAACAATTAAGTTTTCTGACAATTTATCGTACTTGTAATTGCTCAAAAATTAATACAATTGCTTGTTTTACCTTTAGGTGTAAAACAAACACTTATTTTAGGGCTTCATTTTTCAACTTTTAACAAGTAATTATGGAATTCGCTACTATGGACCTCGTTGTTTTTGCTGGCTACATCATTGCCATGATGGGATTTGGCATTTGGATAGCCAACCGGGACAAGGCCAAAACTTCACAGGATTATTTCTTGGCTAGCAAGGCGCTTCCTTGGTGGGCAGTGGGAGGATCGCTGATCGCCTCCAATATCTCGACCGAGCAGATTATGGGTATGAATGGATCGGGCTTTGAGATTGGAATGGCCATCGCTTCTTATGAATTAATGGCTGCCATTACGCTGATTATTGTGGCTAAGTTTTTCCTGCCTGTCTTCATCAAAGAAGGCATTTCTACCATGCCACAGTTTCTAGAACGGCGATACAATAAATCGGTACGGTCTATCATGTCTGTATTTTGGGTGGCCCTCTTTGTGTTTATCAATATTACGTCAGTACTATACCTTGGTGGACTGGCGATCCAATCCTTATTAGGTATCAAGTTGATTTATGGAATCCTGGGCTTGGTCATCTACTCTGCCTCTTTCTCCATTTTTGGTGGACTAAAAGCGGTGGTTTGGACCGATGTAATCCAAGTAGTAGTACTCGTATTAGGAGGAACATTGGCTTCGTATTTCGTAGTCGCTGCAGTTGGAGATGGAAGCTTTTTCGCTGGTGTAAGCACACTTTATGAAAAAACACCCGAACGTTTCAATATGATTTTCTCCCCTACTGATACCTATGTGGAACAGTTGACGGGCGAAGTAAAATCCGCTTATTCTCTTTTGCCAGGTTTTGCCGTACTGTTTGGAGGGATGTGGATTGCCAATATTTACTATTGGGGTAACAACCAGTATATCATTCAACGTGCCTTGGCCGCTAAGAGTCTAGGTGAAGCGCAGCGAGGAGTCGCTTTTGCAGCCTTCCTCAAATTATTCATGCCTATGATCGTAGTACTACCTGGTATTGCTGCCTTTATCCTGAATGCGGATATTGAAAAAGCAGATGAAGCTTTCCCTTGGGTATTGAACAACTATGTGTCTACCGGATTTAAAGGTTTGACTTTTGCGGCTTTGGTGGCTGCCATTGGTTCTTCTATCAGTTCGATGGTCAATAGTGCATCTACCATCTTTACCCTCGATATTTACCACCAACATTTCAACAAGGAAGCGAGTGAAGCTACTTTGGTGAGAGTAGGTAAGATTGCGGCAGCGGTGGCATTGATTATTGGTGCGATGTTGGGTCCTCTTTTGGGCAACCTGGGGCAAGTCGTTCAATTTATCCAAGAATACACTGGTTTTATTAGTCCAGGTGTTGTGGTCGTGTTCATATTTGGTATGTTCTGGAAGCGGGCTACGCCCAATGCAGGTCTTGCCGTCGTAATCGCTTCTATTCCATTGTCTATTGCTTTCAAGGCATTGTATCCAGATCTACCTTTTGTAGATAGAATTGCGATTACCTTCCTCATCTGTGTTTTCTTGATGATTGGTATCTCTTTATATGAGAACAAAACCAGCAAAGAGGTCGTGACCGACACGAGTTTCCGCTGGGGTGTGATCGCCTCTATTGTTTGTATAGGGCTAGCAACGGGTGTACGTATCTTATTTGAAGACATTCCGAATGTAGGCAATGGTACGGGCTACCTGGTTATTGCTTTGAGTGCCATCGGTATCGGGCTGGTGTTGACGGATAAGAAAGGGGATAATGAAAAAGCCCTAGACATTGATAAGAGCTTATTCAAAACGGATAGCGTCTTTAATCTATCTGCTATTCTTATCGTATTGATCCTAACAGTGATCTACAGTACTTTGGGATAAGCATTGATGATTAAGTTGTTTTAACAACTGCAATAAAAAAGCCCGATTCTTAGTCAAGAATCGGGCTTTTCCATACCAGCTATTTGGTATTACTGTGGTTTACATTTGCCCCCCTCAATTCGATAGCTTTTGGGTCCAGTCTTTTCTATCTCCGCGCCAAATGCCAATTCAATATCAGAAAGAACCGTACTCAGTTTATCTTCCTCATAACTAGAATTATAAGAACAATTTTTGATAACGCTATCTCCAAATTCAATGCTAGCACCGTAGTAACGCTCAATTAAAGATATCACTTTGGTCATCTTCAATGACCTAAAATCCAAGCGATTGGTTCGCCAGGCTTGGGCATTCAGGGCAGGTACATCTTCCTCTTTCACTACAAACACATCCGCTGATTCCATTTTGACACTTGCCATTTGCTTGGGACCAAGTATTGTAGGAGCGCCTAAGTTGGGATCACTGAATTTTACTTTACCGCTTTCTACTTCTACCTCTGCATAGGACTCTGTTGGGTACGCCCTCAGGTTGAAACTCGTACCTAAAACTTCTACATGTGCATTGGGGCAATCGATGGAGAAAGGACTGTCTCTTATACACATC
>CAJXUM010000106.1 GCA_913060855.1 uncultured Lewinella sp.
CGAGATCAGCCTCGGTCTCGTGGGCTCGGAGATGTGTATAAGAGACAGGATTACAGCCTACTTCGCGAATTTTTTTCAACCCCTAAACGTCCTAAACCGACCCAAGATGGTGTCTAGCAAGATGAAAAGAGGCCGTATTTATGCCCGATACTAACAATAAATAGTCGAAAACCGCCATTTTTTATTTTTTCCCAATTATTTTTTTATATAACAAAAAAACATATTATTTTTATGCCATAAAGGTTGTCTTGTCCTTTACATACCTACTACTAGAAATCTAATTTTATACTTACCCCCCTCATTGTCGTTCGTTCCCATACATTTAAAGTTCATCCTAGGATGGCTTCAACTATATCCCGATGCACCGCATCGGCGGTGATACCTATTACTCAACTCAGTTATCAACTCAAAAAGACACTATGCATTTTACTAAACCCACAGCTAAACACAAAAAATCCCAAAAAATCATTCTTCTTTCCCGGGCTAGCCTCCCTCCTGGATGGCCCTAGGAATGCACTCCTTTCCTCCCTTTAATGCTTCCTCTTTTTGGATCTATTATCAAAGTTTTCCAGCGCCTTGGCTGAGCAACTTCGCTTGCCTACAGCCGAAGGGGGCTACTATTATGTAATTCCACAAATACTAAGCATGATAAAATTTTATTTACCTACAATTAATCAATCTATGACTCAAGTACGAAAACTCTTTGTACTACTCTTGTGTCTGGCAGTCGGGCAAGTGCTCGCGGCACAGGACTGCATAGCACCTGTCATCACCAGTGTGACAGCTAGTACTCCGAATTGCCCCGGCGATCAAGTTACAATAACCGTTGATGGTAGCTTGAATGATGCTACCCAATGGGTGCTCTATACAGGTGACTGTGGAGATACGCAAATCGCTACTTCGACTGATGGAACTTTCTCCGTCCAAGCTGCCGCTACCACTACCTACTACGTTACAGGAGAAGGGGGATGTGTCTCACCTGGACTCATCTGGGAAGAACAGTTTGATGGGGGTATTCCTAATACCTGGTCTTTGGCTAGCTCTCCTGTAGGAGCTGATTGGGCCTGGACCAATGATGGAACCGCGGATGATGTAACTATTGGTGGATCGACCTATACGGCCAATTTTTATATAGGTACTCTACAAATGCAATCTCCTTCTGTGGCAAATGGAGCTGCAATGTTCAATGCCGATGCTTATAATTTTAATGGCTCTTTTCCGGCTGCCGGCCCGTTTCCTGGACCATATAATAGTTCCATGACCTCTCCGACCATTGATTGCTCGGGACTTGGCAGTGTCCCTCTTAAATTCAACCAGTACCACAGATATTGTTGCAGCGGTGACACTCCAACAATACTAGAAGTCAGTAATGATAATGGTGCAACGTGGACCAATTTTCCTATAAATACCAGCCTTGGCCCCAACAGTGCGACTCCAGTGGATGATGTTATTCAGTTGGACATCAGTTCAGTCGCTGCCAACCAATCAAACGTCAAGCTTCGTTTTAGATGGGCGGGTGCCGGTGACGTTGGTTATTATTGGCTCATTGACGATGTGCAGCTAGGTGAAGGTGAAGAAAGAGTTTGTGTGTCTGTAGTCGTAGAGGAGGTAGAGGAGTGTGAAGAGTCAGAGCCCGGTGCGGCCCTAGCCAGCAATGGCGTCAATCAACTCGTTACTGTACCTGATGATGCGAGTCTAGATATCGAATGTGAATTATCTATTGAATTCTGGTGTAAGCCTACTGCACACTCTATATGGTCAGCGATGGTAATGAAAGCCAACGGCAATAGCTGGGGTGGTGGCTATGGGATTTATTCGAGAAATGGTGTGCCGGCCTTTTTTCCCACGGGTTTTGGGGGGCAGCATATTTCGGACTATACGATGCCACTCAATGAATGGACGCATGTTGCCGCTACTTATGATGGCACCACTTCCAAGATTTATATAAATGGTAGCCTTAATAGCACCAAAACGATTGGAGCAGCCATTCCTACCAACAATTTCCCCTTAGGTATCTCTGGTGACCCGGGTTATCCGTCCTTCGTATTCAGGGGTGAGTTGGATGAAGTGAGGGTATGGAATAAAGCATTGTCACTATCAGAGATTCAAGCCAATAAGGATTGTGAGATCCAGACCACCAGCGATTGTTTGGTTGGTAATTATCACTTCAATCAAGGGATTGGCGGTGCAGACAATTCCGGGGTCACTACCTTGACCGATGCCAGTGGTAATGGTAACAATGGTACCTTAGGATCAGGCTATGCACTGACGGGGACTACTTCCAACTGGGTTGCTCCAGGCGGAGTGACTTCTGGACAAGCTTGTAGCGGATCTATTGTCTGCGAGCCTATCGTATCCGCTGAACCGACCTGTCCGAGTAATATCGTAGTCAACAACGACGCTGGACAATGCGGTGCCGTCGTAACTTTTGAAGTGAAGACAGGTGAGGTAGCTACACCCGCTTCCGGTTCATTTTTCCCAGTAGGTACTTATACCGTCCAGATAGCTGGAACCAGTGGTTGTGGGGAGGCCGCTACATGCAGCTTCACCGTCACCGTGAATGACACTGAAGCACCAAAATTCAATAATTGCCCCAGCAATATCACAGTAAATAATGATACAGGCGATTGTGGTGCCGAAGTAAGCTGGACCGTCCCGACCATTAGTGATAATTGCACAGGAGCTACTTCCAGCGCAACGGATGATCCCGGCGACTTCTTCGCTGTAGGAACCACCACAGTAACTTATTCGGGCAGCGATGCGGCTGATAATGATGCCGTAGACTGCAGCTTCACCGTCACTGTGAATGACACGGAAAAGCCAAGCCTCAGCTGTGCATCCAATACGACCATAGGCACGGATGCCGGCGAATGCGGCGCCGATGTAACGATCCCAACTCCGAATGCCAGCGACAATTGTGGTGTGTCAGAACTAAAAGCGAGGTATCGCTCGGTGGATGAAAATGGCGATGCGGCGAGTAGTTGGAGTAGCCGAGTAACCGACCCTAGTGGTTATTTCCCAGTAGGCCGTTATCAAATCCAATGGCGCGCCAAAGATGCGGCAGGTAATAAGCGTACTTGCTCGTACTACTTGGAAGTAGAAGATGACGAAGATCCTACGGCAGTATGCAAAGATGTAACAGTCGACTTCAATGGCCAATCCGACGTCAATCTATCGGTGAGCCAAGTATGGAATGAATCGGCTAGCGATGATAATTGCGGAACCTTACATTATGTAGGAACGGCACCGTCTCTCAATATTAGCTGTGAAGATGTGGGCAATAGTTTCCCGCTTACTGTTACGATACGGGATGAAGCAGGCAACAAAGATCAATGTACGGCGACGGTTAATGTAATAGGCCTAGCTTGCGGTTGGTCAGAAGGTGCGAATGATGGCAGCTTGAATTGCGGTAGCAACACCAGTGCCACTTACGATCCAGTAAACGAGAGTTTCGATCTAACCGCGAATGGTTGCTGGCATGATTGCTTAGCGCCAGATAAAGCGGCACATGTGTATCAATTACTCTGCGGAGATGGCCAATTGACGGCACGCCTAGCCAGCATCAATTCAAAAGGATATGCGGGACTAATGGCCAGAGAAACCCTCGACCCAGAATCTCGTAGAGCAGGGGTCTTGAAAAGCAACTCTACCCGCCGCGTAAGAAGAGAATACCGCGCGAGTAATGGAGGGGCAGTCACGCAGCGTCCTTCAAATAGAAGCCGTGTAGAATGGTTACGTATCGTACGCCAGGGCACTAAAATCAAATCCTACACGAGTACCAACGGTAGTTCTTGGCGCTTGCTGTACCAAGTAACCTTCCCCGGCTTGGCAGATTGTATCTATGTTGATATGATGGCTTATAGCCTAAGTGGCTCAGCCGAAGTAGAAGCGACTTTTGACCAAGTGTCGATCACGGGTGGTGGTAGTTCTTATGTGGACAATACCACACTACCTGGCAGCTTCACGCAGCTGGATACCGATATTGAATTGGGACAAGCCGAATTGAATATCTTCCCTAACCCAAGTAGAGGCGTCAGCCAGCTAGAGCTAAACGGTTTCGTAGATGCTCCTGCTCAGATTTGGGTACGAGATGCTTTCGGAAAAGTCGTTCGTCAAATCGAAATAGATGCGCCTGCAGGCATGGTGCTACCACTCGATTTGACCGCTTTACCCGCAGGGATATACTTGATCACAGCGATGCAAGATCAGCGAGAAGTAGTGACTAAGAAATTGGTACTACAGCGCTAGGTTTTGTTTTGACCAATAGATCTTTAAAACTTTTCGGGAGTTGTTCGGCTTAGGCCGGGCAACTCTCGTTTTTTTTTGGTGTTCAGCGGGTGACTCGTAGTCACCCCCTGAACACCAAGGAAGACTTCAGAAGTTTCCTCAGTCCTGTCCTGGAAAACTTCTGAAGTCTAAGCCTTGCAGCTAGCTAGCCAGATAGATTTTTACCTGCAGCATCCTGGGGTCTAGGTTTCCAAGGAAACTCTCGCTTTTTTGGTGACTCATGTTTATATGACAAACTATCGTAGTATTTTGCGTACAACTAGATTAATGACCAACTAATCATCAAAAAATAATCTTAAATATGAAAAAGTACCTCTTCTTATTGGTTTTTCTATTCCTATTTGCCTGTGGTGAAAGCCAAAGCTCAAAAAACGAGCAGCAAGGAAAAGAAACCACTAGCTCAATAGTCGATTATAAGGGGACGGCCAGTGTCACACAAGGTTTAGCCAAAACAGATAGGGCCAATATTTACGAATGCGAAAGGGGTAGAAAGACAGACGTGGGTACAATCATATCGTCCGATGGGAAAAGTTGGACAGTCCCGGCCCTCACCAACTTCAACAATGAGGAGTTCCCCTTTGCTGCTGACCTCCACAATCCCTGCAATAGAAATACGTATGCTAATGCCGAAGAAGCACTATCTAAACTTGAGGATTCGGATATCATAGAAATTAATGAAGCGGGAGAGATTTATACCGCCTATATATTTGCAGACAATTATTTTGAAATGTATGTGAATGGCCAAGCTGTTGGGAAAGACAATGTCCCTTTCACGCAGTTCAATTCGAATTTGATC
This sequence comes from uncultured Lewinella sp., assembly GCA_913060855.1. GTDB lineage: Bacteria > Bacteroidota > Bacteroidia > Chitinophagales > Saprospiraceae > DT-111. The sequence continues at coordinate 5,084 of CAJXUM010000106.1, forward strand.
AGGTTTAAAGTACAAAAGCCATTTACGATTGTGATGAAACTGGTCGATTGGGAGGAGCACCTGGGCATAGGTACAGAAAAGTCGAGAGGAAAGGCCTTCCACGCAGGGGATGGAGGCATGGTAGCGGTCATAAAAGATGCAAATAATAAAATCATCTCAACGACCAATGAACAATGGAAGGCCCAGACCTTTTATACCGCACCCATTAAGGACTTGAGCTGTGTGACTGAAAAAGGCTCGATTCGGCAGTCGAACAACTGTGATGAAACGGATTCTGATGAGGGTTCATCCTACTTTGGCTTGCATTGGGAATTACCGATGGATTGGGAAAAACAAAGCTTTGACGACGCCAATTGGCCGAATGCAGTGACTTATACCAATGAAACCATTGGAGTCGATAACAAAAAAGCTTATACCAACTTTAAAGACATTTTTGACGATAAGGAGCAGGATGCCCAATTTATTTGGTCATCTAATGTCGTTTTGGATAATGAGGTGATTGTCCGGTATACGGTGGAGTAGGGATTATTGCTAAGGTATAGGTGTTGGCCACAAGCTCATGCTTGTTGGCCGATCTAAGTTGCGCCTGCCTTAAGGAGCTCCAGCTCGCAGTAGTTTATTCGGCGAGCTGGAGCTCGCAGCCAAAGGCCGCATACTAGTGAAACTAGTAGCGAACAGGGTCACCCCCATCAACCTCTAAAAACGCTAAATACCGTCTCAAATACCGCCTTTTTAATCACCAAGCTATCCCCACTCGCATTATAGAGTGTAGTATTGAATCCCATTTTCACCTGTTCGGCAAAATCTAAACCTGGCGGGGGTAGAACGGTTTTGGAGGACAATATTGAAAACTTACTATCCTGTTGAAAGTCTGTTGCAGCGGGAAAAACGCTATCAGGTATGATCTCTCTTTGGTATCTAACTTCTCCAATATTCTTCCCGGATGCCCACATCTCGCCCTGCTCGTCAAACCAGAGAATGCCTATGCCTTCACCTTCCGCTCCATCTCTAACAAAATTACGTTCTCCGTTGGTTAGCCACGATTCCAGGTCCGTTTGCACGATATGAAACCCAGTATGCCGCTCCGTGAAGGAAACATATAGCGTATTAATAAGTGGATCAGATAAGGATTGATTTTCTCCCAAGCCTTTGACCATGACAATAATGGCTGAATCCAACTCATACAGTCGAAGTTTGGAACCTAATGTAATCGCAAACTGCGAATTATCTTCTTCTTCGAAGGAGAGGCTTTGATCCGCAAATTCCACCACTAACTGGGACTTAAATGTGGTGTCATCCAGTTTGTCATTCTTGGAGCATCCAGCCAAAACCAAGATGCTTAAGGATAGCATTAATGTAAGAGGTCTCTTCATGTCGGGCGTATTTTAATAGGGTACGGCATTAGTCAATAGAAAGCCTTCTCTTACAAATTACTTAATACTAGAGAATAGTGCAATGGCCCATGTTTGTTACGGTAGGCAAAATTTCAATTCATAGAAAGGTGAAAACGCCCATGTTTGGCAGAAAATCATGGTTTGAGGTGGGAGAAAGTCATTGGTAGTGGGCTTGAGAACGAATAGTTTGATGGTGAGTTTCTAAGGCTCGACAACCTTTATCTGACAAAAATAAAGTTATGTTAATATTCCATCCATTAGAAAATGACTATAGCTACCTGGGTGTTGAAGCACAGCAAATCATGCAACAAACCATCGACTGGTTTGAGGCAAAAGGCAAGAAAAAATTGACCTCCGATGATAGAAACTATGTGTGGTATGACGATTTTCTATCCTTCACCAAAGCCAACCAGTTATTTGCCAAGTTGATGACGCCCCAATCTTATGGCGGGGAAAAGGAGCGATGGGATACTGCCAGAATAGCTGCCTTTACAGAGATTTGTGCTTTCTATGGCTTATGCTATTGGTACACTTATCAGGTCTCTTCACTGGGACTGGGGCCGATTTGGATGAGCGATAATGAAAGGGCAAAAGAGCGGGCAGCTCAATTATTGCGAGAGGGGCATGTCTTTGCCTTTGGACTCTCAGAGAAGGAGCATGGCGCGGATATTTATTCTACCAGCATGCAATTGGCCAAGCAGGCCGACGGAACTTACTTGGCCAATGGTCGCAAATATTATATCGGGAATGGCAATAAGGCGGGGATGATCGCTGTTTTTGGCCGTATGGAAACGACCAATGACTATGTTTGGTTTGTGATAGATTCTCAGCACCCCAACTATCACCTCTTGAAAAATATCGTCAATAACCAATCGTATGTAGCTGAATTTGAGCTCAAAGATTATCCGATAGAAGAACAGGATATCCTGCATCTCGGGGCCGCCGCTTGGGATGCAGCCATGAATACCGTCAATTTAAACAAATACAACTTAGGATGGGGGAGCATCGGCATTTGCACGCACATGTTCTATGAGTCTATTAATCATGCGGGTAACCGAAGATTGTTTGATCACTTTGTGACCGATTTCCCACATATAAAGGCATTATTCATCAAGGCCTATGCTCGTTTGGTAGCCATGCGATTGTTTACCTCTCGCGCTGCCGATTATCTGCGTTCTGCCTCCTTGGACGACCGGCGGTATCTACTGTATAATGCTTTGGTGAAAATGAAGGTGACCCGCGAAGGAGAGAAAGTGGTGGATGACCTGTGGGATATTATTGCCGCCAAAGGCTTCGAAAATGATACTTATTTCAATATCGGAACCAGAGATATCCGGGCACTCCCTAAGTTGGAAGGGACAGTACATGTCAACATGGCCCTGGTGGTCAAATTCATCGCCAACTACTTTTTCAACTCGACGGAATACCCGCCTATTCCTGAGCGGTTTGATGCGGCGAATGATGATTTTGTATTTCAGCAGGGCCCTGCTAGAGGAATATCAAAAATTCTATTTCATGATTATACGCTCGCCTATGACAGCTATGACCTGCCCAATGTCAATCGCTTCAAAAGACAAATAGAGACCTTTAAGGAATTCTTGCTGATGGCTGGACCTAATCAGGAGCAAAGAAAAGATATTGATTTCTTATTGACAGTAGGTGAACTGTTTAGCCTAGTGGTCTACGGTCAGTTAATTCTTGAAAAAGCAAAGCTACAGGAGTTGGAAGAAAGCTTGATCGATCAGATTTTTGAAGTCTTTGTGGCCGACTTCTCTCATTTTTCGCTGCAAATCTATAACAAGCCGTCCAGTACAGAAAAGCAAATGGCCTATGCCTTAAAAATGCTGGTAAAGCCTGATTTCAATCCAGAAAGAACAGCCGAAATATGGGATAAGCAGGTGTTTGTCCTAAAGGATTCCTATGCGATGAATGAAGAGGGGGTAAAGATACCGATGTAGCAACTGGGGAAGGGAATCCGAAAGATAACCAGCCAATTACGGGTTGTGTCCAGCTGTCGTTTGGTACTAAAAATCAACTATTATGGAAAAAACTAACTTAAGAAAGCCTGAAAATAAAGTCCAAAAGCATACAGAAATCGAAAGCTGTGTGGATGCAGTGATCGCTAAAGTGGGTAAAAATATCAAACTGGGAATCCCGCTGGGCGCCGGCAAGCCTAACCAATTTGTCAATGCCTTGTATGAACGAGCTAAAGCAGATTCATCCATAGACTTGACGATTTTCTCGGCCCTTAGCTTGGAGAAACCTAAGGGAGCCAGCCTGCTGGAAAAACGTTTCATGGAACCCTTTTCAGCGCGTGTTTTTGAAGACTATCCTGATTTGCAGTATGAATTGGATCGTACTTCTGGGGCACTCCCTGCTAATATCAAAGTCATGGAATTCTATTTCCCAGCGGGTAAATTCATGTCCAACCCTGAGGCACAGCGTAATTATATCAGTAGCAACTATACCCATGTCGCCAGAGACTTGATAGACAGAGGCGTCAATGTCGTCGCTCAGATGGTGTGTAAATCGCCGGATGGTGAGCAGCTCAGTTTGAGTTGTAATCCGGATGTGACGATTGATATTTTTGCTGCCTTGAATGCCAAAGGGACAAATTGTGCTTTCGTTGCGCAAGTCAACAACAACCTGCCGTATATGTATGGGGATGCTATCGTTTCACCAGATACCTTTCATTTTCTAATCGATAATCCAGCGTACGATTTTAAACTTTTTGGTCCGCCGAAAATGTCAGTTCCAGTGGCGGACTATATGATTGGATTATATGCGAGTACTTTGATTAAAGATGGAGGTGAGTTGCAGGTGGGTATTGGCTCCTTGGCGGATGCTTTGATCTATGCGATATTGCTTAGACATAAGGATAATGATAAATATCGACGTTTAATTCATGCCTTCAATATCGACACCAAATTTAGCGAAACCATTCGAAGGAAAGGCGCACTAACGTCTTTCAAAACCGGTCTTTTTGGGGCCTCAGAAATGTTTGTAGATGGATTTATGTTCTTGATGCAAAACGGCATCTTGAAACGCAAAGTATACGATCATGTGGTCTTACAAAGACTCCTTAATGAAGGACTCTTCCAAGAAGACCAAATCACGCCGGAGGTTTTATTCCAGCTCATTGCGAGAGGTGCAATTCGACCCCAATTGAGGAAGCAGGATGTGGATTTCTTGCAGCATTTTGGCATACTAAGAGCGGACCTCAGTTTTCGAAATGGCTGGATTCATTTTGCAGATGGTACGCAGGTAGAGGCAGACTTAAACCAAGCAGTCGCTAGCGATATGCTGATAAAGAAAGGTTTGGGAAATGTCTTGAAAAATGGCGCGATTGTGCATGGCGGCTTTTTCTTGGGGCCAACAGCTTTCTATGATTGGCTGAGGGAAATGCCGGATGAAGAGCGACAACTGATTCATATGAAGAGTGTTCGTGCCATCAATCAGTTGTATGGACATGAAGAACTGGATCGCTTGCACCGTAAGGATGCGCGTTTTTTCAATACCTGCTTTACAATGACCTTGCTTGGCGCCGCTGCTTCCGATGCCTTGGAAGATGGCCGAGTCGTCAGTGGGGTAGGAGGGCAGTACAATTTTGTAGACATGGCCCATGCCCTGCCAGATGGGCACTCGGTATTACAATTGCGATCTACCCGTCGCTCGGGAGGAAAAGTACATTCCAGTATCGTCTGGAAATACGGACATGTAACTATCCCCAGGCATTTGAGAGATATCGTCATTACGGAATATGGCATCGCAGATATCCGCGGTAAAACGGATGAAGAAATCGTCAAGTCATTGATCCAGATTTCAGATTCTCGCTTTCAGGCACAATTGATGGCAGACGCCCAACAGGCGGGTAAACTATCGGCGGACTACCAGATACCCGCAGCCTACCAGAATAATTATCCGTGGGTGTTGGCTGAAAAACTAGCCGCTTTCAAAGCAGAAGGACTTTTTCCCGCCTTCCCCTTCGGCACGGACTTCACGGAAACCGAACAACGTATAGGAAAGGCCCTGAAAGCTTTAAAACATAAAACAGCTAGCCCCAGCGGTCTATTGACTACGATCCTTAAAGCCCTGACCGTGTGGGGTATTCCAGAAGCACTTCGTTCCGACCTGGAGCGCATGCAACTGGATCAGCCAAAAGGTTTGACAGAAAAGCTCTACCAGAAAATGCTGATTAGGGAATTGCGGAGTGGGAAGGCTTAAATGGGCGAGTGAACGTTGCGGGTTACGGGTTACGCGTTTGGCCAACCCCGCAACCCGCCAACCCGCAACAAAATAAGCCACAACACCTGTCTCTTATACACATCTGACGCTGCCGACGAAGAGGATAGTGTAG
>CAJXUM010000107.1 GCA_913060855.1 uncultured Lewinella sp.
AGATCAGCCTCGGTCTCGTGGGCTCGGAGATGTGTATAAGAGACAGACACAGCGGAGAGCGATCATGCCACTGTCAGATTAAATATAGAGAGGAGACTGGATTGGAGAGTGGCGAATTAGATTAGAAAAGCATAAATTGTAAAGAAAATGGTGGCACGTCGCCTCCGCGGACCGTTGACGGACCTATGTCCAAGAAATACTGATTAGTCGAAAAAAAATGAAGCATACGTGGTAATAGATCAAATTAGTAGAAAATGTAGATAATGGGATTCGCAGATTCAGCAATAGCAGTAGTCAAAAGTAATCGGAGGCTTCAAAAGAGGACCTTGCGTCCAACGAAGATGAAAATCTCTAAAAAGAAGCCGTTTAACAAAACGACACCAAGGGTAAGATTAACGGAAGAATGTCTAGAGAGAGTGAAAATTAAGGAGGTAAGGAATCTTATCAGGGATCTCCTAATGTTATTGATAGTAATTATTGTTTCCATAGTGGTGATGGACTTCCTGTTTTTTTGAATTTATACTGTCAATTCTGATGGATGACATTAAATAAGAGAGGGGAAACCTTAGGATATCGAATCTATTCAAAGCAAATTACGAACATATCAGATTTTTGAATAATTCAGATCTCAATTTTGATTGATGAAAACCCTTCAGCAACATGCTAAATCAAACATACTTCTATGTTGAAAAACAAGTTAAAGCGCAAAGAATCACCAAAAAAATTCATTTTTCGAGGGATTGCCCTTAAACACCCTCTTTTTTTATTTAAAATCCGTCAAGGGCGGCATAACATTGGCTTTCAGCTTAGCTGCCGTTTATATACCCTTGATGGGTTTTAACTAAAAAAACACCTTTGTGGCAGGGGAAATCCCCCACTCTTATCTTTATTTCAGTCATCCATAAAACGCAGTCTTCTATAAGCAGTCATCTTTTTTAAGGAGCTGCAAGATCCTGTTCAAGGTATGAGTAAGGGTGGGCTGTAGTCTCTAAGGAGCAAGTGCTTAATTTGCAGCATGTTTGTTACGGTCACCACCCAGATAGAAATGTTTAATGAATGACTAAATCTAGTTCATTTACTATGGTTTTCCGGTTTCGTATTTTTGTCTATTTTGCCAAACAAATCGTATCCGATTAAGCAGCTTACGGGCTATTTTGACAATAGCCTTATTCTTGGCTTGGCTATCATTAGACGCATATCTGTTTTTAGCCTTTTGATAAGCTAATGCTAGAGCCGGATCTCTTTGGATAGCCACCCATGCACTTTCAATTAAAGCTTTCTTCAATTGAGTATTTCCCCGCTTGGTCATAGCGCCTACCCGTTGAGTTTCTCCACTACTACTCGTTTGGGGGATTAAACCTGCATAGGAACATAAGTGATCCAATTTTTTAAACCGATTAATATCAATCAATTCCGTTAATATAACCATGGCCGTTAATAAACCTACTCCAGGTATACTTTTCAATAATACTACTAGTTCTTGATAAGGTGCACAGCGACTCAATTGTCTGAGTTGTTTTATGGCCCGAAGCTGGAGCTGTCTTAATTGGTTTAGTTCTTCAATCAACAAGGCTAAACCTCGATCTTGCTTATTTGAGGCTAGCTCACTTAAATAGTTAATGTATCGCTTAGACCAGTAACCTAATTCAGCTGGAATACCTCGGTGATAGCCATAAAAGTGTAAATGAGACTTTATTCGGTTCTTAGCCCGCTGGCTATCTTTCGCTATTTTATACCGGGCTCTAACTAAGCTGCGAGCTTGTAAGGCTTCCTGGTGTGGAATGTATATCCCTTCAATACCTCCCTTACTTAATTCTCGCACTATTTTGCGGCTGTCTCGAGGATCTGTTTTCTGCCGTTTCTCTTTGTCCGTAGTTGGGATATCACTGGCATGAGCCACTTTGCAAGCTATCCCTGCTTTAACCAATTCTTCATAGGCCCAAAAACCACTAAAGCCAGCTTCGTAACAACACACATAATCCCCTTTGGGATAGTGTTTATGTAGGTAATTGATCAATTGTTGTACATCAGCAGCTTGCGAAAATCCCTTCTGGTATAAATCTCCAACCATGATGCTTACTCGCCATCGCTTTAAATGCACATCTATTCCTACCCAGATTCTTTGACCACTAAAATCTAATTCCTTAATTTGCTCCATCATCTTTTTGCTTTTGAGTTAATTATTCCCCTAAATTTAGTGGATTGGTTAACTCTTAAGCTTTTCTTTTTTCAAACATAGGGTCTCTAAGCATAGTAATAGCTTTCTAAAGCCATGGCGATTTTCAAATGATTTGTTAATCCCCATGGCTTTTCTTTTTTTTAGCAAGGGATTGTTTACCTTTTTCTCTGATAGTATACCTACTACATAAACTGCGCCTGATGCTACAGAGAAATCTCCTTGCCCTTTTTGTATTGGCCTTGATGCTGATAGCTGCTTGCCAAACCAATACTAGGCATTACCAACCTGAAAATCTAAGAAAATTAAGTGAGGAAGAGATATTGGCCCGAGCCCATCAAAAACGGAGCTTTTCGCCTTATGCTGTGTTTAAGGACAGTCTAGGTCTTCCTCTGTCTGATGAATACAAGGAGAAATTGGATCGTGGTGAGTTGACTTATGATTATTACGCCAATGCTCAGAATGAAGTAGTGGAGCTTGTTGTTAGAGTGCCAACCTATGAAGATGATTTGCTCAATATTCAAAGGAAAGCTGCTATCGCTGGGCTTTCCGCTTGGGAAAGAGGGGATTCAGTAGAGGTGGGTTGTCGAGCGAAGAAGCGAATACTCACCATGATTTATAAGCGAAAAAAAGAGGCGCAAGCGATACGTGATACCATTAATGCAGAAAGCTATGTGCAAGAGGGCGGTTCTTATTCGATACGTTATGTTGATGGCCGAATACTTCATTTACAAGATGATAATCCCTATGCGATGCTTCACAATATGTCCCTTGAAAATGAGGAGTTGGTGATCAAACTATTGGAGGAGTGCAGTTTACCTTCCAAAAGAGAAGTCGGCGAAGCCGGAATGAAAGGTTTGTTTTTCACCATTCACGAAAGTAGCCCTCGTTTTAGAGCATTATACTATGCGGTTGTTAAACAGTGTGTAGACAATGGGGATTTAAAGAAGAAGAATCTAGCGATTTTAGAAGATCGAATGATGAGAGACTATAGTAAGAAGCAAATGTATGGTTCTCAATTGAAAAAGGATAGGGAGACCGAGATTTGGACATTATATTCCGTTCACGATCCGGAAAATTTGGATAAGCGGAGAAAGAAAATGGGACTGGAGCCCATCGAGGAATATCTAAAAAGTCTTGATATAGAATATGATTTAGCAGGGGTATTGGATTGAGAGCCTGTTCATTGGAAAATACAAGTCAAAGCAACAGCAGTTTCTCATGTGGAGGCGGAATTCCGAAATCGGAATCCGGAATCTCGGTTGGGCTAGGCTAGTTTTCCAATTTCCGCCTTCCAATTTCTGCTTTTCCAATATCGGTTTGCTCATTTTAGTTACATTTTCAGACGTAAACATTTTACATGAGAAATTACTGCAAAGCCAATGTAAGGGTAGGTTATTCTCTAATACTCATCCCATGCTCTAAGCTATTTCGTCGCCTCATGTAATCTCCCTAGGCCAAATTGGTCCCCTACTTTGGTCACTTTACCTTCTTTCATGAAAACCTCAATCATTTTTTCACTGGATACCGTGTTATAATTTTCGTCTTGTAACAGGTACAATATCTTCCGGGTTTTGGTATGAATAACCTCGCCACTAGAGGGGTAAGCATATTGCCCGTCGATACTAAAGGTAACCCATCCTGGCATATCGCTTAGTGGAATAGTGGTAAGCTGTTGATAAGGGGCTTTGGCACTAAAAAGATGTAAGCGCATATTGTGGCCATCACTAATCCATACCTCCGTCTCGTCGGGTGTTAAACCTATCCCATGACTGGGATTGCCATGTCGCCGTACGGGGCCTTTATCCCAGCCCAAAACTTTGACACTGGCTAGTTTCTCTCCCGTCTTTAAGTCTCCCACTTCAAATCCGAGCAATTCATTGACATTTACATAAACTAGGGATTCATCGCTATTGATGGTAAAAGGGCGGATACCTGCACTAAATGGGCCTACTTTCTGTACAATTTTATGTGTCTCAGTATTGGCAACATGTAATAACGGAGAGGCAATATCGGCCATATAGGCCCGCTTGCCTGACGGCCCGTAGATGGTATTGTGCGCCCGGGCATGTACTTTGATGGTGGTAATAATATCCCCCGTTTTGCAATCCACTACATTCCAGAAATCTTTTTCCAAAGAGGGTAAGTACATCGTCAAGCCATCTGGCGAAATGGACATGCGATCGCATCCGCCTTCAAAGGGGATTTCCCATATCAATTTCTCGGTGGCTAGGTCTATACGTTGTAGAGATTCCAAGGTGGAGATATAAACGCTATTGAGCGAAGCACTCACCGCAATACCTTTGACATTGGACGGTCGTCCATCGGGGTGAAAGCCCTTGGTGCTAATGCGTTTTACAAATTGATGATTGTTGTCAATATCAAAAACCAATAGACCGTGGCCACCGTAACCTAGATAATCTCTAATTCCGGGTGTGGCTACATAGAGGTAATGGCCAGTTCCTCCTTCCAAATTTGGACTTGTTTTCTGATAGGCTGGTACAGCATCAGGGATAATCCAGGCGGTGCTGGCGATCAATAAAAAGGCAAAAAGGGAATAGGTGTATTCTTTTGACATGGCAATCATTAATTGTATAGTTTAAGATACTAATAATGTCGAAAAGGACTGACCTAGGATGCCAAATATATTGAATGATGCAAGACCAGGGAAGCAGCTAGTAATAGGAGAATAGACAGGAAGAACCTTAAAGAAAAAGGGTTTTGATCACCGTACAGTGATCAAAACCCCTTTTCTTCTATAAACTCCTGGTTAAAGGAAGATATCTTATCCCATTTCGGAAACAACTTCTTTTACTTCAGGGATCATACGCTTCAACATCCCTTCGATTCCTGCTTTGAGGGTAACGGTAGCAGAAGGGCAGCCACTACATGAGCCTTGTAGGATCACAGTAACAGTACCTTCATCAAAAGATTTGAACTCTATATTTCCACCGTCCATTTCAACGGCAGGCTTCACATAGGTTTCGATTAATTCTTTGATTTTCACCACGATTTCCGCTTCATCCTCAGAATATTGGTAAGTCGCACCTCTTTCTGCTTCGATTTCGGCCATCGCGTCTTCAAAACCGTCTTTGATAATACCACCATCCTCTTGGATATATCCCTTGAGGAATTCCTTCAACGGAAGCATAATATCTCCCCACTCGTAATTGAGTTCCTTAGTGACGGTTACAAAGTTATTGCAAATATATACGCCCTTGACGAAAGGCTTATCAAATAGAGCTGATCCCAATGGAGACCATTCTCTAGCCAAATCTTCTTCTCTGAAATCGGCTGTACCTTTAAACAACATGCGATTAGTAACAAACTTCAAAGACTCAGGATTCGGCGTTTGCTCCGTATATAACATCACTGGGCTCTTTGTTACTGTATTTTCCATCTGTGATAGTTTTATTGATTTGGCCGCTTCCAAAGGATAGCGGAGTCTTTATTTAGACTAATTCTACAAAAGTAACAACTTTTCCTAAGGTAGGTTTCGTCTTTAGGGAGATTTTTTTTGATTTGTTAACCGCTTATTGAAGTATCTTACTTAAATCGGCAGTAGTTAGGCCAGCGCAAAAGCCTTGCAGGATGCTATTCTTTCATCTCCATTTTTCTAAATTGCAGGGGAACGCAAAACACAAATAAAATGTAATAGCATGAAGAATCAATGGATCGCCTCCTTACTCTTGCTTTCTATCTGGTCATGTACGCCACAAGAAAGCACCGATTTTACTTCTATTTTTGATGGACAAAATTGGACGGGTTGGGAAGGGAGCAAGGACTTTTTTCGGATAGAAGCAGGGGCTATTGTGGCCGGTAGTTTGGATACGATTATTCCGAAAAACCAATTTCTTTGTACAGAGACAGTATACGGGGACTTTGAATTACAGCTGAAAGTGAAGTTTACTTCCACCGAAAACAATGCGGGCATTCAATTTCGGACTAGTAGAATTCCGAATCACCATGAGGTAATCGGCTATCAAGCTGATGTTGGCTTTTTGCCAGACCGACCGATTTGGGGCTCTTTATATGATGAATCTCGGCGTAAGGTCTTTCTGAAAGAGGCTGATCACGAGGCAGTCTTGTCCGCTATCGATCGGAATGGCTGGAATGACTATCGGATTTATTGCAAAGGACCTGTTATCAAGTTCTGGTTGAATGATACACTGGTATTGGAATATGAAGAGGAGGAGGAAGGGATTGCCAGGGAAGGTGTAGTCTGTGTACAAATACATAGCGGAGCGCCGGCAGAAGCATGGTATAAGGATATTGAAATTCGGCAGTTGTAGTAGGAAGGCGAGTTGCGAGTTATGGGGGTGCGGGGTGGATATCGCGTGCTTTGGCCCAACACGCAACCCCTTTAATACCATTAAATCAGAATATAAATGTTGATCGAAACTAAACTGGACATTTTAGCAGCGGCGCCCGCCCTGTTGGAAGACTTATTGAACGAAATACCCATCGAAATGTACAAGCAGCGGCGAATACCTGGAAAGTGGAGTATTCATGAACATGCGGTACACTTAGAAGAGGCCCAAAAAATGATTATCGAACGCTTCAAGCGATTTCAGCAGGAAGAAAAGCCAGTCTTTGAGCCTTATTTACCGGGCACAACAGTTGCCGATGATTATTTGATTGATTTAGATTTGAACGCTTCCTTGGTGGCCTTTCGGGAAAATAGACAGCTGATGATTGATCTGCTCCGTACGTTCACGGCAGAGCAATGGACCAATGAAGGAACACACCCAGAGTATCGTCATATTAGCGCCTTGCTATGGATCCGACACGTCATGATGCACGATCACTTTCACATGTATCGCATCGAAGAGCTTTGGCTGACCACTGATTCCTACTTGAGAAAGGCATAGCATCCTGTAACCTCATTTAATTCCTATCACTCGTGCCGGAGATTCGATTCGACTTTTTCCAAGTTATTACCATCGCAGCTATCATCAATAGCCTGATCTTTAGTGTGCTTTTACTGCGGAAAAAAGAGAATCAAGCAGCCAATTACTTTCTGAGTTTACTACTGTTTTCCATTGGGTATAGTTTGGCAGCACAGCTTTGTATCGATCTAGGGGTGTACAATTATTACCCTTGGCTACATTGGTTACCAGCCAAATTAGCCTATTGGATAGGCCCTGCTTTGTACTTCTACGTAAAAGCCTTGACCAGCCAACCTTTTGTCTTTAGAAAAGCTTATTTGTGGCATTTTGCTTGGCTGATCTTTGAGTATCCGCATAGTATTTATCATTTGCAATTGGGTAGAGGCAATCCCTATCCGCGTCTCCATAATTTTACGGAGGCGCTGGGGGCTTATGCCCTTTTCCCTTTACTAGTCTACGCTTTCTTTTCTTACCGACTGGTTAAAGACTATCAAAAGGCCCTGCAAGATCAATATTCTACGACCGAATCACTCACCTTAGATTGGCTACATCAATTAATACGGCTAGTTGGACTGCTTCTCGCCACAGCTGTCGTGATGCATGCTGTCGATTTTCGGATTTTCTACGATTTCGATATGGAGTTTTTTGAAGGAACCTTGTTGCAATATGATGGCATTATCACCTTTCTATTTGTCGGGGTGATCTACTGGCTGAGTATCGGAGGCTTGATACAGTCGCAACTAAGTTTGAATCGGGAAGTTTTTGTGCCAACTGATAAGATAAGTGCAAAAGATTATAGTGAGACCATCGATCGGTTGGTTCAGACGATGAAAGAGGAAAAGTTATTTCTTGACCCCGCCTTAAGTATCAGTAAATTGGCTCAGCATACGGGCTTGGCAGAACGAGAAATATCCAATGCACTCAACCAACAACTCAAAAAGAATTTCTATGCTTTTGTGAATGAATTTCGAGTAGAGGAAGTAAAGAAGAGGCTGGCAGACGCGCAATACGCCCATCTAAAAATACTGAGTATTGCTTTTGATGCTGGCTTCAATTCAAAAGCGACCTTCAATCGGATTTTCAAAGAATATACGGGGACATCTCCCAAGTCCTATCAGGCTGTGAATAAGACTCATTGATGGTAATACGTTTATTGGGACGTCTTCTTACAGGTATTGAGTCGAATGAATCGATTATTTCGTGCTCTTTTGTTAAGGTAATTAGCCAATAATAATGTACGCACTTGAATGGCTCTTTTGCTTTTTCTCTTCGCCAATTTTTTTAGCCATAGCTTGGCTATGCCGAAAAAATTGTGGCTCGATAAAAAACAAAATACCTGCGTCATTTTACGCACATTATTAATGGCAAACTCCCTAAAAACAATCGATCATGAAGAAAGTAATCCTCTATTTCTTGGCTTTTCTATTCCTGCTGGTCCTACTAGGCGCCGTGTTATTTCACCCCTTGATTACGCCTCATTTTGGGTTGCGCCCGATGCCCGTGCTGGAACAAAATCAATCGAAAGTATTAGATGAGCGCTTTGCTGGGCAGCAGCAGCAATTAACAGAAACCTTGTTCCAATCGGCCAATCAATTAGAAGCGCCGGCTATTTCGGTAGCAATTGGTGTGAATAATCAATTGATCTGGGCCAATGCATTGGGCCACGCAAATATAAAAGAAGGCAAAAAGGCAAGTACTCGTACACAGTTTAGAATAGGTAGTGTTTCTAAATCGGTAACCTCTCTAGGAATGGGTAAGTTAATGGAGGCGGGGAAACTGGATTTGGATACTCCCGTACAAGAATATGTCTCTTATTTTGATCCTGGAAAACCCAAGATTAGCATTCGGCAACTGGCCTCCCATACTTCAGGTATTCGGAATTATCAGCCCTGTTTTTGTTTTCCTGCCCATGAAGGTTTGAATAATGACCAATTTGGAAGTATTGCTGAGAGCATTGCTGTTTTTGGGAACGATAAGCTGCTGTTTGAACCGGGGAGTGACTTTAGTTATGCGACTTATAATTACACTTTGATCAGTGGAGCGATGGAGGAGATAACTGGGATGCCATTTCTGGATTACATGAAATCTACTGTTTTTCAACCGCTGGCTATGAATCAGACGATGGGGGATTGGGCCTTGCGAGAAATTAAGGATCGCGCTGTTTTTTATGATGTAAAGAATGGCAAATATAAAAAGGCCTATGCGGTGAATAGTAGTAATAAGTGGGCGGGAGGCGGAATGCTTTCTACGCCTAGTGACTTGGTGAAAATGGGTAACACTTTATTGAATAATACCTTCTTGTCTCCTGCTACAAAAGCTACATTATGGGAGCCAATTGCTATGAATAATGGCGAAATAAATCCGCAACATTATGCCATAGGTTGGCGCGTAGATGCTACATCACGTATCTTGGAAGACAGTAAGGTGAAAATTATACATCATGGAGGAACAATTACCGGTTCCATCACCTTAATAATGTTGTTCCCAGAATACAATATGAGTATTGCCCTGATGGTCAATAGGACGGGAGCCTCTGGCGAGCTGTTTGATCCGATTTATGAGCTAGCCAAAGTATTAATTCCGGCAATAAACAGGATACAAGATGAAACTAAAGAAGAACTGGATACCACCACAAGATAGACGAAGCTTTGTGAAGAATATGGGATTAGCGGCTGCGGCTGTGTTGTCTCCCGCCTCCTTATTCTCACAAATCACTAGGCCTAAGGAGGATAAACTGATTCGGCTGATTGTGGATGCTGATACGGCCAATGAAGTAGATGATCTTTATGCGATCGCTCGTGCCCTGATTGAGCCAAAGTTTAAACTAGAAGGGCTTACTTCAGCCCAATGGCACACCCAGGACCGAGCCCCTAACGATACGGTGGGTTTAAGTCAGCAGTTAAATGAAGAAATTGTCGCCCTAATGAACCGGAAGGATGTTCCTTTGGCGATGGGTTCCAATTTTCCGATGGTCAACACCTCCCGCCCTCAGCGCTCCGCCGCCGCCCAGCTAATTATCGAAAAGGCGCACGAAACACCAGCGGGAGAAAAGCTCACCGTGGTTACCTTAGGACCGAATACCAATATAGCTTCTGCCATTCTACTGGACCCTACCATCATTCCAAAACTAAAGGTCTGTTATATTGGTTTTTGGCATAGTCCTACTGAAAATACCTGGAACAAGCGCGAGTTTAATACCAATAATGATCCGAATGCGACCGATCTTTTACTGAATACGCATGGATTGGATTTCCACATCATGACCGCTTCTACCTCAAAGCATCTAGTCTTTGAAAAAAGCGAAGTAGACAAGCATTTAGGAGGCAGGAAAGGCATTGGTGAATACTTAATTGATCGCTGGGAGTCCTACGATCGTTTTTGGCAGAAAACGGATAAAGAAAAATCGAAGTGGATCATGTGGGATGTGGCCATTATAGAAGCCTTGGCTAATCCTGACTTGGCCGAGGTCCAGGCTTTTACCACTCCTCATGATAATGTAGAACGGGAAATAATGGTATATACTTCTATTGATGCGGTTGGAATGAAGGAGCAATTTTGGGCTTCCTTTCAATCGTTTTTTAAATAGCTCAAAGCAAGAGCCAGTCGGAGAATTGAAAAAATTGATCTAAGCCCTTTTGGTGAAAATAGGCCTGTGTTTCACTAAACCCTCGCTCGCTCGCCACTAGCATGAAATCCCTGTCTCTTATACACATCTCCGAGCCCACGAGACCGAGGCTGATCTCG
>CAJXUM010000108.1 GCA_913060855.1 uncultured Lewinella sp.
AGATCAGCCTCGGTCTCGTGGGCTCGGAGATGTGTATAAGAGACAGGTATAAAACGTAGCACCTAAGATGAAAAGGGATTTTTAATCCGTTGCATCCCATTACCTGATCACCTCTACTACCCAACTACACTGCATTTCATGTCTGCTAAAGGTTGATAGTCAAAGCTGAATTTGCTGAGATTACGACACTACTTCTAGTAGGAGTTGTCATTTTAGCCTATGATTAATTGTTTGTAAAACTTTATATATTTGAGACATATGAGAATTCTCATCTGTGAGGGTGGAGAAATGCTGATTTCAGCATTGAAATTTAGATTGGAAAAAAGAGGCTTCGAAGTTGTGCTGGCCACAAGCGAAGAAGAGGCTGGCCTTCGAATAATAGAAAAAATACCTGATCTTATCGTTCTAGATGTAGATCTACCTGGTTTTTCTGATGGAGAGGTGGTCGCTTTTATAAAAGAACGCAAAGCGCAAGAGGTACCCCTGATATTATTGGGTGGCTTGGAGCACGGGGAGTTTGTATTGGAAGCACTGACGATGGGAGCCAGCGATTTTATTATTAAGCCGCTCAAACCTGTAGAACTAATACTGAGAATTCAAAAGGTATTACAAGAAAGAAAACTCGTTAATCCATAATGAATCCCTAATATGAAAGGAATAATTTTGGCAGGTGGTCTAGGAACCCGCCTGTACCCCCTAACCCTTGCTGTCAGTAAACAGCTCATGCCTGTTTATGACAAACCCATGATCTATTATCCGCTGTCCACTTTAATGTCGGCCGGAATTCGGGACATTCTTATCATTAGTACGCCCAAAGACTTACCCCATTTTGAAAAATTACTCGGAGACGGTAGTGAAATAGGCTGCTCTTTTTCCTATATCCCACAATATGAACCCAATGGCTTAGCACAAGCTTTTGTGCTAGGTGAGTCTTTTATTGGTAATGATCCTTCAGCTTTGGTGCTGGGAGATAATATATTTTATGGAGCAGGGATGGAGGAGTTACTTCGTGCTTCGACGCAGCCCCAGGGAGGTGTCGTTTTTGCCTATTGGGTCGCTGACCCGGAGCGGTATGGCGTAGTCGAATTTGACAATGACTTTAATGCCATTTCGATCGAAGAAAAACCACTCACACCTAAATCGAATTACGCGGTACCTGGGCTTTATTTTTATGACAATACGGTGGTCGATGTCGCTAAAAACTTGAAGCCGAGTGCTAGGGGGGAATATGAAATCACAGATGTTAATAAATATTATCTAGCTGCTAAGCAGTTGAAAGTAGGGGTGTTAGGGCGCGGTGTAGCTTGGCTAGATACAGGTACGCACAAGTCTTTGATGCAAGCTGGGCAATTTATCGAAGTAATTGAAGATCGGCAAGGACTAAAGATTGGTTGTATTGAAGAAGTAGCCTTTGAAAGAGGATTTATCGACGAGGAGCAATTGGAGCGCTTAGGACATAAATACCTCAAAAGTGGTTACGGAGAGTACCTACTAGATCTCTTGAAAAAGCGGTAATTTGACCCGAGAGCTGCTTCCGCTAGCGCTCTGTTCCAATCAAAAGTACAGCTTGAAGCAAGCTGCCCAACCGTAAAAGACAGTGAATTCCTACCCCGGTAGGAATTCTTTTTGTTCTTGATAAAAGGATTCGCTATATAAAAGGATATCGGCTGAACAAATAATTGCTTTACTTGTTTAAGTGATAGCTTTACTATTTTATTGCAATCCAGATAGAATGAATACAAGTTTAACAAATCGAACAGAATGGAGTCCCCTACGGCGATTCTTCCAAATGCTGAAGCTCGATCGAAAAGACATTACCTACATCTATGTCTATGCAATCTTTGCCGGGCTCATCACGCTTTCTCTACCCTTAGGCATACAGGCGATTATTAGTCTTATTGCAGGAGGGACAATTTCTACTTCGCTCATCATACTCATCCTTATCGTCACGATAGGGACCGCCCTGACGGGTATTTTAAAGGTGATGCAATTGGTGGTGACTGAGACCCTGCAAAGGCGTATTTTTGCACGCTCAGCGATGGAGTTTGCTTTTCGAATTCCTCGGCTTAGTTTGGAGGGGACGTTAAAGGAGCATCCTCCAGAATTGGTGAATCGCTTCTTTGATACACTTACCTTGCAGAAGGGGGTTCCTAAGATACTTGTTGATTTTTCAACAGCTGTGCTACAAATTTTGTTTGGGCTGCTGCTCATCTCTTTCTACCATCCCTTCTTTGTGTTTTTTAGCCTGATCCTCATCGCCTTGGTCATCATCATTATGCGGGCAACGGGTCCTCAAGGGCTCAAGACCAGTTTGATGGAGAGTAAGTATAAGTACAAGGTGGCGCATTGGCTGGAGGAGATTGCGCGTACGATGACGACATTCAAACTGGCAGGAGGGAGCGATTTATCTATTCAAACGACTGATAAATTAGTGACTGGTTACCTAGAAAGCCGTAAAAAGCACTTCAGTATTTTGTTGCTACAATACGGAAATATTGTAGCATTTAAGACAATCGTTACCGGTGCTCTATTGTTATTGGGTAGTTACTTGGTAGTCGAAAACCGGATCAATATTGGACAGTTTGTAGCCGCAGAAATTGTTGTGATCCTTATCTTATCCTCAGTTGAAAAGCTGATTTTATCGATGGAGACTATTTATGATGTACTGACCGCTGTAGAGAAGATCGGCGCTGTAACCGATTTGCCATTGGAGCAAGGAGGTGGAACTGCTTTTGAGCAGATAGATACCGGTAAAGGGATGGCGGTAAAAATGGATCACCTTCATTTTCAATTTCCCGATGCTGAAAACCCAACGATCAATAACCTTTCCTTGCATGTAAAATCAGGCGAAAAGATTTGTATAGCAGGCTACAACCGATCTGGAAAGTCTACCCTGGTCAAGATTCTAAGTGGATTCTATACCAGTTTTGAAGGGATGCTAAGTTATAATGGATTCCCCATGCGTAGTTTGGAACTTTCAGACTTACGAAAGAATATCGGGGATCATAGTCCAGAAGAAGATATTTTTGAAGGCGATATTATTCAAAATATTTGTTTGGGACATGAATCGATTGGTATGCAGGAAGTAGTATATGCCTGTGAACAAGTAGAACTGAATAGCTATATAGAACAATTGCCTAAAGGTTATCAAACCAATTTAATACCTGGAGGTACTAATGTACCACGGAGTATAAGAGCTAAAATTATACTAGCCAGAGGAATTGTGAAGCAGCCTAAGTTATTGGTGATGGAAGAGTTTTTTACACATATGCCACAGGCAGACCGAGAAAAAATTTCAGACACCTTGACGCGAGCAGAGAATAACTGGACACTTATCGCTGTGACCAATGATCCGATTCTTGCCAGTAAATGTGATCGAATCCTTATAATGGAAGACGGAAAAATCCTTGAAGAAGGTAGTTTCGAACAGATTCGCAAAAGCGAACATTTTCCTAAGGTATTCAAAACGTCCTAAACAACACTCAAAACGACCAATAAGCACGTTTGTTTTTTACGGTTCACTCATTAGCATACGAACAAGATCATGTTAAATATATCATCCAATAGTATTCAAACCAAGATCAAGTTAGAGGACTTAGAATCTTTTAAAAACCTAACTTTATCGAGTGCCAATAAGATGTTTACCCGCTGGCTTTGGGGCACTATGTTGCTCACCTTGTTATTGTTTTTTCTCCCCTGGACGCAGAATATTCAGTCGAAGGGTAAGGTGACCACCCTAAGTCCTGATCATCGTCCACAAACCATTCACTCTACGATTGCAGGTCGAATTGAAAAATGGTTTGTGCAGGAGGGCCAATTTGTTAATAAAGGAGATACCATCCTTTACCTTTCAGAAATCAAGGCAGACTATTTTGACGATCAATTGGTAAATCGAACCATGCAGCAAGTAAAGGCCAAAGAAGATGCCTTGTCTGCCTATGGGAATAAGGCCTTAGCGCTTACCGACCAAATGACGGCTATGCGTGAAGAGCTAGTCCTCAAGCAAGAGCAATTGAGAAATAAAATTGAACAGGGAAAATTAAAAGTAGGTTCTGATAGTATTAAAGCCATTCAGACCGCTATTGATTATGATATCGCAGTTAAGCAATTTGAACGAATAGAATCGCTGTATAATAAAGGCATTAAGTCACTGACAGATTATGAGCAAAAGCGCTTAAAAGTACAAGAGACGAATGCCAAGCAGGTGGCTGCCACGAATAAGCTAGCCACGAGTAGCAATGAATTACTCAATGCTACTATACAGCTTAATCAGGTACGATTTGAGTATAATCAGAAACTGGCTAAGGCTTC
This sequence comes from uncultured Lewinella sp., assembly GCA_913060855.1. Lineage (GTDB taxonomy): Bacteria > Bacteroidota > Bacteroidia > Chitinophagales > Saprospiraceae > DT-111. Next base: position 4,312 of record CAJXUM010000108.1, read on the forward strand.
TTCTGATCGCTTCAGTACCTTGTCGGACCAATTTGACACAGAAGCTAATGTTAGTAAGCTCAAGATCGCCTCAGCAAATTATGAAAAACGACAAGGCTTCTACTATATCACAGCACCTCAAGACGCTTACATTACCAAGGCCATTGTAAATGGTCTCGGAGAAACAGTGAAGGAGGGAGAAGCAGTGGTAAGCATTATGCCTGCCAATTATGACTTGGCCATAGAGATGTTTGTCAAGCCCATGGATCTACCGCTGATTCAAATGGGAGAAACGGTGAGGATTCAATTTGATGGTTGGCCTGCTATCGTGTTTGCTGGCTGGCCAGGTGCCTCCTTTGGTACTTTTACGGGTAAAGTGGTTGCTATCGATAATATGATCTCCAGTTCCAATAGTGACTATCGAATCCTAGTGGCTCCTGATCAGGATGATGAACCGTGGCCAACGGCACTTCGGCCAGGTTCGGGTGCTTGGGCGATAGCCTTGCTCAATGATGTACCTATTTGGTATGAAGTCTGGCGTCAGCTTAACGGCTTCCCTCCCGATTTTTATGAGGATGGTAAAGAGAAACTTCCCAAAATGAAAGCCCCGTTAAAATCTGTGAAATGATAAGGAGTATATTAATTTTCGGCTGGGTGATGACTTCACTTGGGACTATAGGACTGTTGGCGCAACCAGTGGATTCAGCTGCTGTACTGAATCAGGAGGAGTATTTCGATTGGGTAATTGAGCACCATCCTTATGCCTTACAAGCGGGCCTGGTACGAGATGAAGCTGCTGCTGTTTTGCGCAAAGCAAGAGGAGGGTTTGATCCTAAATTGGAGGGTGCCTGGGACCAGAAATATTTTGAAGGTAAGTCTTATTATCACTTGGCGCACGGAGGATTTAAAATCCCAACTTGGTATGGCTTGGAAGTAAAAGGGGAGTACGGTTGGTCAGATGGTGTCTTTTTAAACCCTGAGCAAAGTTTACCCGCTATCGGGCAAGCCTCCTTTGGTATCAGCGCTAATTTATTGCAAGGTTTGTTTATCGACAAGCGTAGGGCTGATCTACAAAAGGCCAAGATCTTCCAGCAAGCTAGCGAAGCGGAGCGACGCGAGCTAATGAACGATCTATTGATGACCGCAGGAGAATCTTATTGGGCCTGGACATTGGTATACAATGAGCTACTGCTCTATCGTCAGGCCTTCCAGTTTTCACAACAGCGGTTTGAAGGCATAAGAGAAAGTTTTATCCAAGGGGATAAGGCGGCTGTAGATACCTTAGAAAGTTGGATTCAGGTACAGAATTGGGAAAACCAGTTAGTGGATGCAAGCTTGAAGTACCAGAAGGCAAGCCTTGATTTATCCAATTTCTTATGGCTGGAGCAAGGAATTCCCTTAGAAGTAACGGATAGAATTAAACCTCCTTTATTGGCGAATTTGAGTGTTTTTGAACCCTCTTTGGAAAGCCTCGCGGTGAGTCAAGGAAATTTGAACAACACCCAACCGGCCTTACAAGCCTATCGATTCAAATTGGCCAGTTTAGAGGTGGATCGAAAGCTGAAGATAGATAAGCTCAAGCCTGTTTTACGCTTTGATTATTACCTCCTCGGCAATGGCTTAGATTTTGGACCCTATGAAAATGGTAATGGCGGCGGCTTAAGCCAATTGTTTGGGCAAAACTATAAACTAGGTGCGACCTTCAGTTTTCCGCTATTTCTGCGGAAAGAAAGAGGCGATGTTGAATTAGCCAATTTGAAGATTACCGAGAATCGTTTGCAGTTGCAGCAAAAGGAATTGGAATGGAATAACAAGCTAGAATCCTATTTCCTAAGCTTACAAAACATTGCCGATCAAATTCGGCGACTGGAGCAAATGGTCGTAGGATACCGTTCCTTATTGGCGGCAGAAAATGAGAAGTTCAATATCGGTGAAAGCTCAATTTTCTTACTCAACTCTCGCGAGCAAAAGCTACTAGATGCGCAGCTTAAGTTGGCAAAAATGCGTTCTCGCTGGCAGAAATCACAATTGGGAATGGATTGGGCGCAAGGTATTTTGAGCAACTAGTCAGGCTGGTCGAAAATCGAAAGCTAGGAATGAAGTCGACTTTCGATTTTCGACCGCCAGGTGCAAGCGTAGGTCATCTAGCTTACCGCTTTTTTCGATGCCTATACCACAATAGGAAAGCACTAATCGCGCCGATCAAAAATAATAAGGTAGCAATAATCTCTGCTTGCGTAAGCGAAGTTCCTAATACACTATAATCGTCATTGACCCGGATTTTCTCGATGGCAAACCGCTCCATGCCATTAAACATCAAGTATAAAGCAAATAAAATACCAGGTACCTGAGTTCTTTTTCTCAAACCCCAGAGGATCCCTCCAATCGTGAAAGCCATGATGGACTCATACAAAGGGGTAGGGTAAACAGCAGGATTGAGTCGATGGCAATAGTTTCCCGTACAGCCTTCGATAGATATACCTTCATTGAGTACGTTTTGAGGATAATCATAGGCCCACAACCAATCTGGTAAGAACCACCAGCCAGGCTGTGCTAAAGCGGTGATGCCCCAATCGCCATCTCCCGAGAAGTGGCAACCCAATCGCCCGATACCATATCCAATAATCAGCGCCGGAGCAACTGCATCCATCACTTGTACGATCGGGATTTTTTTCAAACGGAGATAATAAGCTACACTAAAGAACCCGACAATCAAACCGCCATAAATAGCTAGGCCACTACCGGAGAGGAAGGTATTGACGGGGTCTTTGAAAAAAGTAGGCAAATCTTCTATTAACGCAAAAATCTTAGCTCCTATCACACCTGAAATGGCAGCAATCATGGTAATATCACCAATCCGATCGTGCGGATATACCTTTACCGTTTGAATACCCACTGCAGTAGCCTTTCTTCGTTGTCCTTCCCAGTACTTCAAACCTACCATCAATGCAACTCCCAACAAACCGAAGAGCCAACTCCCCTCCCCAGATAGCAAAAAGCCAGCAGGGTCGTCTTGAAAAACCTCAAAGTTACTAGCGATCCCATATCCTTTAAAACCCAGTATGAAACCGAATACGGCATTGGAAAAAAGATCCCACCACGAATTTGTTTTACTGGTATCTACTTGTATTTGCATGGGCGTTAAAAGCCCTTCATCCGCTTTCCTTTTCAATTCTTTATATAGAAAAAAGGCTCCGCCGAGGATAGCTAAAACCAGAAAGAAGCCAAAGGTCTTAAAAACGCTAGTCCAATTATCTACTGACGTTCCGAAGACAGCATGAAAGAAGTATGAAAGATCGGGATACATATTAATGGAAATGGATGAGCGGTAAAAATAGGAAAATCTTATCAGCGATTGTGAGCTGTTTTAGCGGGCGAGCATTATCTTCTATTTTTTAAGCCTTTCTACAAGATATAAATGATCCATTTTATAATAAAGTCTAATGATAAAGGCAAGACTCACAGAACTCTAATTTTAACAAAAAATTAAAAAAAGTGATTCAAGGCTTGACAAATTGATCGGTTTGCTATACATTTGTACTGTATTAGTTAAGTAGTACACTAAATCACTAACCAACTATGATACAATTAACAGACCTCTCATTCGCCTATGGTAAAGGCCAGCCTTTATTCGAGGGGTTGCAATTGTCCATACCAGGCGGTAATATTTATGGCTTGCTAGGAAAGAATGGGGCAGGGAAGACAACGCTACTTAGTTTGATTTCAGGACTGTTGTTTCCTACGGAGGGTAGTTGCGAGGTGATGGGATATACGCCAAGTGGTAGAGCACCGTCTTTATTAGCGGATCTATTTTTTATTCCAGAGGAATTACATATTCCTTCCTTACGGGTAAAAGCCTTTGTGGATATTTATGCTCCCTTCTATCCTAAATTCGATCACGCCCAATTTGAAAACCTACTAGCAGAATTTAAATTGGAAGACGATCGAAAGTTGACGAAGCTTTCCTACGGCCAAAAGAAAAAAGTAATGCTTTGCTTCGGTTTAGCGACTAACTGCCGGCTATTGATTATGGATGAACCTACGAATGGCCTTGATATACCGTCTAAAACACAGCTCAGAAAAATTTTGGCCGGGGCTATTTCCGACGATCGCACCTTTATTATCTCTACCCACCAAGTGAGAGATTTGGCTAACTTGATGGATCCGATCATCATTATCAATGAAGGCAAGATCATCTTTCAGGAAACGCTGGAGTCGATCAATAATAAGTTACAATTTCAATTGGAATATCAGGAGCCCGATCCGCAACAAGTGATCTATGCTGAGCGGGTACCTGGCGGTTATATGACTATCAATCCTCAAAATGGAGAAGGAGAGGAAGAAGTGGATCTGGAAGTTTTATTTAATGCTGTGATCGAGAAGACCAGCTATTTCACTGACCTGTTTAAAACCGACTATAATTATGCAAGCGAATAATACTTTTGATCCACGGCGGTTTTGGTTATTACTGAAAGAGGAATTTCGAATAGAATACAAGCGCTACCTGCTGGGTTTAGGTGTGGTCTTTGGCGGATTATTGATGATCTGGTGGGCCAATGGCTTAAACAATATTGTACAGGAAAGGCAATTGAAGGAGTTCCATTACATCTGGTTTGCGATTGTCTTGATTGGTGGCGGTTCTTTTTTTACCAGTTTGGCTTACACCCAATTTGGCACGAAACCGACTCGCTTATTTTACCTCAACCTACCCGCATCGACGTTAGAAAAGTTTAGCGCAAAGTGGTTTGTCACGGCTATTATTTATCCGATTGTTATTTGGGGACTGTATTTGGTGTTTTCTTGGCTTGTCAATAAGATACATATCGGCTATACAGATGGAAAACCTTTTACCACTCTTCCTGCTTTCGGAACTGTAACCTGGATGTTCATGAAAATCTACCTGGTGGTGCAATCTATCGTTTTACTAGGTGCTGTGGTTTTTCATCGATATGCAATTTTCAAAACCGCTTTTTCCATCTTAGTATTACAAGCATTCCTAGTGCTATTTGTCTATATATGCTCACGAATAATTTTTCCAGAAATGTTTGTTGGCTGGTCGGCTTCTGCGCCACCCGATCAAGTCTACAGCTTCACTGATGCTTTCAAAACCTTTGTGGAAGAACGAATGGAGGGTGTTTTGGAACGCATATTTTGGATTGCCGTAGCCCCCATTATGCTCATTATCGGCTTTTTTAAACTCAAAGAAAAAGAGGTGTAAGATGGATTTTAAAAGACAGAAAGCAATCTACATTCAAATAGCCGACTATCTACTCGAAAACATCCTCGCAGGTGTTTTGACTAAAGGGGACAAGGTACAGTCGGTGAGGGAGATGGCAGCTACCGTACAAGTCAATCCAAATACGGTAGTGCGCTCCTTCAACTATCTACAGGACCGAGAGATCATCGTCAATCAAAGAGGGATAGGATATTTTGTGGCAGACGATGCCTTGGAGAAGACCCAAGCACTGAAACGAGAAATATTTGTACAACAGGATTTACCCGAAGTCTTCAAAATGATGAAACTCTTGAACATGTCTTTTGAAGATGTCCAGAATATATACCAGCGACAGGCTAATGGAGCAAGTGCGACAAAGAAATCACCCGACTAAAGATTCAATCACCATGACTGTTATTTTTTCTATCATTCTTTGGTTGCTTTGGACGCTGTTTTTTGGATTTGTACCTAATCTATAAACAAGGCACCCATGTATTTGGCGGTAGCGGAAGTGGGACTTTATTCTTAGTTGCCACTTCCGATTCTCGCTACCCAATTGAGGTAAATAGGTTTCTTCAGCTCATTAATAATAAGTGAAAAATGAAAACCAGTAATAGATTATTAATTGCTTATATAAGCTTTATCATGGTTGGGATCTTGAGTTTCCTAGTCGTCGCTAGGATGAATGCAGAAGTGGCCACCCCAAGACAAAGCGCTCATTCTGATGATCATCCATTGCAAGGTAACGGGCGTCTTGGCCTAGATACGAGAACGATGCCTGCATTTGAAGGTATTGCTTTGCATTCGAATATGGATGTAGAATTGACGAGGACAGCAGGGCCTTTGGAAATAGAAGCAGAGGATAATATTTTCACCCAAATTGTGACGGTTGTTGATAAAGGCCGCCTTCATATCCATTGGGCACAAGGCCGTTGGGTAAACACTACGCTTCCCATTAAGATCAAAGTCCCATTTGAGACACTTTCCTTTATTGCATTAAATGATAATGGCTTTATTCATCTTAGTGATACGTTGCAAAATGATTCACTAAAGATATTTAGTCGAGGCAATGGCGATATGTTACTTGAACATTTAGCAGTGGATCACCTGTTGACCCAGATAGAAGGCAATGGCGATATAGAAATTGGAGGACAAGCCGCACAACTCCAGTTGAAGATTTATGGATCTGGCGATTTATCTGCCCCAGCCCTGCAAGTACAAGAAGCAGATATTCATTCAGAAGGTAGAGGCTGTCTCTTATACACATCTGACGCTGCCGACGAAGAGGATAGTG
>CAJXUM010000109.1 GCA_913060855.1 uncultured Lewinella sp.
GAGATCAGCCTCGGTCTCGTGGGCTCGGAGATGTGTATAAGAGACAGGGGTTACAACAAGGGAACATAAATATGTGTCACATATTCTTCCTTGTGCGGGGTGTGTTCATCAAACTTGACATAGTGCTCCAAAATAGGCTTCTCCGAAACGTCCAAGGGCGTTTGAAGTAGCCAATGGCCAAAAATAGCATCATAACTTAGGTCAATCTTATTGTAATCGCCCTGATGCACAAATTGAGCATAACGACCACCCGCAATCGTTTTTTTGGGTAGTTGTCCTTTTTGGTCAGCCTGCGTGATGCCTGCGTCGTAGCGACAATGAATGCTATCCGTAATCAGCGGCTCATCATTTATGACGCCATAATATTGCATATCAAAATGAGAAAAATCATAAGTCATCAGCCGATCCCACAATTGATCAATTTCAAAATTATCGTAATCCGTCTTGATGCTTTGGTAATAAATATCGAAGAAAGGTAGGGCAACCATCGTAGGCACTAAAGGGGGCGCTAAAGAAAAATCTGGCAAGTCCGACTGTAGCAATGCCGGTTTCTCTTTGCGGGCGTGGCTCGGAGAAAAGCCATAGCGTTTCGTGAATGCCTTGCGTAGGGCTTGCAAATCCGAAAAGCCAACTTCTAGGGCTATATCAGAAATTGAAGCGGAGGAGAAGATCATTCTTTTATAAGCGTTCTCTACCTTCAGGCGCGTTTGGTAGGCTCCCATGGTTTCCCCATAAACGGACTTGAATACACGCTGAAGATTTCGGTAGGAGTAGCAGGATATTTTCTCCAGCGTGCTTACCGCTATCAATTCGTTATAATGGGCTTCAATGTAAGCCTGCGTATTATAGATTTGCGTTAAGGTTATGCTTAATTGCCTTTAGTGCATATACCATGGGTATTTTTCCTTCGAGTCCTTTAATCTGGAATTTACCCGTTTCGATTTCTATCGTACTATCAAAACAATCATAAGGAGAATAATCGAATTCCTCTACTTTTTTGATCGTCAAACCTTGATCGATCAGCGCCTGTAGTACCTCTGCCATGCCATGGTTCCAGCCCACAGATTGACTAGATTGCGGCAAAGCACCATCGGTATAAGTAGTGGCACTTTCCTCTACAATAGCTGCATCGGTAAAATATCGATATTCGATCCGCTGAAAATCACTACTTAACATCCAGACCACAGGATGAAATTCGGCAAAGACGAAGGTGGCTCCTGGTCGCATAAAGTTCCCCACTACTGCCGCCCATCGTTGGATATCGGGCAACCAACCAATGGTCCCATAAGAGGTAAAAACGATATCGAAAGATTCGTTTAATACATCGGGTAAACTATAAATATCGCTCAATATAAATCGCGTATCTGATTGAGTCAAATCAGCTAGCTCTCTTGCCTTTTCGATGGCTTTTTCTGAGAAATCAACTCCGGTTACTTCTGCACCTAAACGCGAGAGCGCAATGGTGTCCTGACCAAAATGACATTGAAGATGTAGTACTTTTTTCCCTTTGATGTCCCCCAGCAATGCCAATTCAATTGTTTTCAGTGGGTTTCTGCCTGCTATAAAGGAGGCTACATCGTAGGTTTTGGAATGATAGTGTACGTCAGTTCGGTCGTTCCAGTTTTGTTTATTGATTGCTAGGTAGTCCATATTTGGGTTTTATCTAATGAGTAGTAGACTTTAGAAGTTTCCTATGGTGTACCGGAGAAAACTTCTGAAGTCTTTACAACTCAATGAAGCATTCAGTTCCATTTTTAATCACTTCCTTCCTAAAACAACCATTCCACCAATTTAAAAGCAATAAAGGCGAGGCCACTAAACAGGCTTATGGCGAGAATAGCGCTAGCACTAGTCAGTAAAATATATTGTTTGCGATCACGGAAAGCAGGCTCTACCTGGTGGCGAGCCAGGGTATCGCCTTCCCAGGCGCTAATCGCCCACACTTTGATTCCATTGGAAACATTGAGGAGCGCCGGGATTAGGGCGAGGATAATTACCGTCACGACCAGTAGCCCGAAAGCGACAGAAATGGCCATCGGGATTAAGAGCTGAGCCCCTTGGCTTTTTTCCAATAAAATCGGGGCCAAGCCAGCGATAGTCGTAACAGAGGTTAGAATAATCGGCCGAAATCGCGACATGCCCGTTTCATGCAGCGCTTGGTCAAAAGGTTTTCCCTCTTTGATTTTATCATTGAAAGTGGTTACAAAGACGAGTGCATCATTAACTAATATACCAATCAGGGCCGTAAACCCTAATAAAGAAACCATACTCAATGGCTTATCCATCAGGTAATGCCCCAGACCGATCCCAATAAACCCAAAGGGGATAATCACAAAAATGATAATCGTTTGGCTAATCGATTTAAAGGTGAGTAATATCACAAAGAACATTCCTAGAAAGATCATTGCTATGGTACTGAGGAGTGTACTCATGGTTTTAGCCTGTTCCCGGCTTTCTCCTCCGTATTCAATGGACACCGAGGGGTATTTATTAAGAATAGGAGGAAGAATGACATTTTGGATGGTAGCTTGCACACCTGAGACAGAGACATTATCATCTACAATTTCGGCTTCGATGTTAACCTCCCGCTGCCCATTTAAGTGCTCGATGCTAATCACGCCACGATCTATTGAGAAATCGGCTAATTCCGCCAATGGGACAGCCAAACCTGATGCTGTCCGGATTCGCATATCGGCTAGATTACTAAGGTCGGTACGATCTTCTAACTCATAGCGCACCCAAACCTTCACCTCATCTACTCCGCGTTGCAAGCGTTGTACCTCTGCACCAAAAAAACCTTGGCGAACCTGGCGAATCACTTCAGCTAAACTCAATCCCAAGTTCTCCGCCTTCGGTTTCAGTTGGATGCTGATTTCCTTTAAACCTTCCTTATTATTGTTGGTGACATCACGCAAATCAGATAATGTCCTAAGCTGCTCGGTGATTTCAATAGAGGCCTTTTCTAATTCTTGGTAGTTATTGCCCAGAATCGATAAATCTACTGGTTTACCAAAAGCAGATCGAATCCGAAATTGCAAACTTTCAGCCTCGTAAACAGGACCGACTGCATCGCGCAAGATAGAAGTGAGGTCACGAGCCGTGAGGTTTTCCCGAAATTCGTTTCCGATCAGAGAGACTGTGATTACGCCTTGATTAGTCGCAGGACCAATGCTCTTTTCTATCTTAACAAACAAGGGGCGTTCACCCTGAAATAAGCTATCGCTGTAGCGAGCATCCAATTCCCAAGCCGTTTTCTCAATCCTATCTAAAACAGCCATGGTGGAGGACTCTCTCGCCCCTGCTGGCAGGCGCAACTCAACGGTGAAACGTTCACTGGGTACCGTCGGGAAAAAAGTGCTGCGAATAAAGCCGCCTTGAAAAGCGCCAATAGTCATGATTAAGCCGGCCACACAAATGGCAATCATAGGTAAACTATGTCGCATCGTAAAGGCCAATAAAGGGCGATAGGCTGTGTCACGCAGAAAATCCATTCCACTGTTCAACCACTTCAGTAAAACGTTAGGCTGTGTTTCTTTCCGCTGGAGGGCTTTGGAATAAGCCACATGGGCAGGCAAAATAAAAGTTCCTTCCACTAATGAAAAGGCCAAACTGATGATCACCACAATCGCCAATTCAATTCCAAATTCACCCAAACTACCGTCCACAAAGAAAAAACCAGAAAAGGCAATCACGGTGGTGATAATGGCAGCAAATATGGCGGGTAAAACCTCCATCGTACCTTTTACGGCTGCCTCCATCGGCGGCATGCCGTTCTCGAATTTCTGGTAAATATTTTCGGCAATAACAATCCCATCATCTACTAGAATCCCGACAACGATAATCATACCAAATAAGGACATCATGTTGATCGTCACCCCAAGCATGCCTGCAAAAATGAACATCCCCGCAAAGGAAATCGGGATGGCGATCGCGACCCAAAAAGCCAAGCGCCAATTGAGGAAAAACGCGAGTAGAATGATGACTAGCAAGAATCCAACCATACCATTATCAACCATCAGCCGAATCCGATCATTGAGAGGTTCAGAAGCATCTTCTATTACGGTGGCCTTTACCACCGTATGTTTTTGGTTAAATTCTTCTACATATTGTCGTACTTTTTCGGTCACCTCCAACATGTCTTCTTGCAATGTATTCTGAACGATAACCACTACTGCTGCCTCCCCATTGATATAGGATCGAGTAGGTACATCTTCCCATTGATCCTTGATATCGGCGACTTGTGACAATCGGATATTACCTCCTGATGGGCTGCGCTGAATGATAATATCTCGGAGTTCTTCGGCCAAATATCCTTTATTGCGAGCTCGTATCAGTAGTTCCTCCGTCGGCGCTTTGATCTTACCGCCAGTCACCTCGAGATTAGTCCCGCTTATTTGGCGAACTGCTTGATCAAAGGTGAGATTGTATTTGCGCAAATCGGCGGCTCGAAAGCTGATTTCAATCTCTTCCTCTGGGAAACCTCGAACGTCCACCTTAGAAATACCATCGATAGCCAAGAGATCATTTTCCACTTCTCGAGAAAAGGCTTTTAAGGTGCGAAGATCACTGGTACCCGTCAACGAAAAGTTGATCGCAAAGCCCTCATATTCTTGTTTTTCAATAATCGGTGGTTCTATCCCTAAAGGAAAAGAACTAATCCCATCGACCGCATTTTTGACATCTCGCAGTACCAAATCTACATTGAAGCCTTTTAGGACTTCTATGGTCACCAGGCCAAAATTTTCACTAGAGGTAGAGGTCGTTCTTTCGATCCCGCTAATACTTTTTAGTTTTTCTTCTATTTTAGTAACGACCCCTTCTTCTATTTCGGAAGGGGAAGAGCCAGGATAAATAACTTGAATAGTGATAATTCTAAATTCGATTTCTGGTAGCAATGTCGTCTTAATCGATGAAAACCCGAAGTACCCTAGCACAAATATTAATGCCATTAGGGTGTTCCCCATTAGCGGATTCTTCAGGAAATATGTAATGATACGAGTCACTTAACGGTCTTTTTTTGGGGAATCACTTGCTGTCCTTCGAATAGGCCTGCCGGAGGGCTACAGACAACCCACTGATCTGGTTTTATATTGTTGGCATACACGAAATCGGAATTCCGTTTTACAATCGACAATTCATATAGGGCCAGGGTAGAATCTTGTAAGAGGTAAACAAAGTTTTGATTGGTGATAATCGTGGTAGGCAAGGTTACCACCTCTTCCAAGGGCGCTCCCTCAATGCCTCCACTGAGAAACATTCCTTCTTTTAAGTGCTTTCCAGTCACACTGACAAAAATGGGGATGTTTTGTGTATTGGGGTCAATTTGGCTACTGATCCGCTGCACCGTCCCGTTCCACTTCATATCCAATTGATCAGCAGATAAACGTACGCTCCGCCCCACCTTGATATACGGTAAATCCACCTCGTTAATAGATCCTTTCAACTCAAAACGAGAAGTGTTGATCATCGCCCCTAGGTGTTGGCCAGGATTCACCATAGTACCTGGAAAAACCATGGCACTGGTGATGCTGCCCGAGAAAGGCGCATGTATTTTAAAATCGCCTAGGCTAGCTTCCAGGTTTTTAATCGCGTAGTATTGTTGTTGAATATTCTTAGAGGCGATAAAGAACTTCACTTGCTCATCTTCAAGCGCAGGTAAAGCTTGTACGGGCTGATCTACTTCAAATTGTTCTAAATAAGCTAGCCATTTGGGATAGGCAGCCGGATAATCCAGTTTCAAATCTGGCATCATAAGTGTGATGCGATTGAGCAGTTGGCTTCGTTGTGCATTGAGGTTAAATACCCATTTTCGCTGGTCAATATCGAAGAGCAACTCTCCTTTACGAACGAAAGTCCCTTCTTTCAGCACTTTAGATGAAGGCAATAAAATTCCAGAAACATTCGCAAAGAAATTAACCTGTTCATAGGCTGTCAGCCTACCATCAATGGGAATTTGATGTTGTGCAGCAGTGGGTTGATACTGTTGTACTTCAACTGTACGTAATTGCTCTTGCGGGTCTTGCAAAGTATTGAGTGGCTCTTTTTGATTAGCCAGCAATCGATAGACCACCATTCCTATGAGTAGAATAACGAAGGTCAGGCCACCAGATATAGCCCATTTTCTTATTTCCATATTCATCATTAAAGCACGATTCGCTGCTCATTTAGAGGGATAAACATCAGGGTGCCAATGATAAGGTTAAATTTTCAATATCGCAATGCCATGCCCCTTCTTTCCGGTCATTTGAAAGTAATAGTCAAACAGAAACCGATAGGACAAAACCCTTCCCATGTATATTAGTAATACTAACCTTTGCGTCCTTACACAAATATTTTCGGAGATGGGAAATAAAGACGTCCATACTTTTACGGCTAAACTCATCTGTGGCCCCCCAAATTTGCTGCAAGGCCTTTTTCCTTTCCAGTAGCTTGCCTTGATTTTCACATAATAAGCGCAGGAGTTCGGCTTCTCGCTTGGTCAGATGGATAGTTTCTGTGACGTGATGTAGTTTTTGTAAACTGACTTGGAATTGGTAGGTCCCAATTTGATATAGATCGGTGGTTGATTCTACTTGGTGTGTTCGCTTTATGAGGGCTTTGACTTTGGCGAGAAAAAGCTCTTCATCGATGGGTTTAGTGACATAATCATCAGCCCCTATTTTGAAGCCTTTGAGTTTATCTATTTTCAGGGATTTAGCACTGAGAAAAATAAAAGGCAGTTGGGGCGCTTTCTTTTTCACCCATTGCGCTACTTCAAAGCCATTGCGATCGGGTAGCATGATATCAAAAATACCTAGATCGTACACTTCCTGCTCTATCTTCTGGATTCCTTCTTCTCCTGTTTTGACCCAATCCACTTCATACTCATGCAAGTTGAGGTATTCGGCGAGAATGTAGCCAAAGCTTTCGTTGTCTTCGATCAGAATAATTCGATTCATAGCTTAGAGCGTAATGATAAATTCGCAGCCGTCTTTGTAGGCTTTGTTTAAAATAATGGTTCCTTGGTGCGCTTCTACGATCGTCTTCACATAGCTCAGGCCAATACCAAAACCGTTTCCCTTATAACGATCATCTTGTTGTGCTCGATAGAAACGATCGAAGATCGCTTCCTGATGGATGGCCGGAATACCAGGACCATGGTCTTTCACACTGATACACTGCTGTCCGTTTTTAAGGTAAGTACTAATTTCAATCCGTGGTTTTAGGCCACTATATTTAATGGCATTATCGATCAAATTATACAAGCAATTAGACAGGTGATTGTAATCTCCTACTACCTCGCTTTTTTCTAATTGCAGGTCCATTTTTATTTGTGCTTCTCGCTGTTCCATCAACAGTCTTAAGCGTTCAATCACTTCTTTGATCGCGACATGTAAATCCATCGGCTCCTTATCTAAGGCATCTTGTTGAACATCGAGGATCGACAATTGAAGCATGCGATCTACCTGTTCTTCCAACTTCTTGCTTTCATGGGCGATTAGATTGAGGTAAATCTCCTTCTTTTCTGGTTGAGTGGCTTGCCGAAGAACCGAGGAGGCTAAACGAATAGCCCCTAAAGGCGTCTTGAATTCATGTGTGAGGTTGTTGAAAAAATCATCTTTCATCTGGCTCAGCTGCTTTTGCTGTGCTAAGGTCCGAAGGATATAGCTAAATAGAAAAACCAGTAGCCCCATCATGAGAAAACTGAGTATCAATAAGCCTCCAATGGCTTGTTGCGAAAGTACCCCCTGCTTGGGCAGGTAAATACTAAACCACAGGAATTCCTGATGGGGTAAATAGCCTGGCAAACGTTTCATTTCGGATACGGGCCGAATACTCGTCATCTCAGGCGTCACCGCCGCCGTCGAATCTGCCTGAAACCGATAGGTAATGATGCAGGAAAGACAGGTGTTATAGGTCGAATGCTTTAACTCTTCCTTGTATGCACTCGTATTACCGACATAAAATCCCTCTTCTCCCTTTTGGAACAAAGCAAAATAAATGGGTACAGAAAAACCAGCAGCCCTCATCAAAGAATCCACCGTAGATTCGATCGCAGGTATTGAAACGCGCTGTTCTCCTTTGAGGATTAGCTTAGGAATCAATTCTTCCTGAATTTTGACTTGTACGGCTAGTTTGGGTGCTATCCTTGACAATTCATGGTGAATTTCTTCTTTTTTCATCCGATAGGAAGTCCATACCCAATTCGCCTGCAGCAATCCCATGCCAAGCAGCGCCAAGGAAGCCAGTACAACAATCATGTGGTGAGAAAGGACAAGTCTTTTCATAACAAGGATAAAAATACGTTTTATTAGGGTTTAGGTTATGGTGCTTAAGTTTTCCTTAAGCCTTTTCGTATCTGCTTCGTCTTCCTTCGTTTTTGCCTAAACGCAGGGCATATCAATTGTGGTTTTCTTTGTAGCCTATCAAAAATCAAAGAACCATGCTTCGTTATTTATTTCTTTCTATCCTATTCCTTTTATCGATTACAATGCTTTGCAGTCAGACTACAGCCCCGTCTTTTTCGGCCGCCAATTTTGACCAACTGATTCTGGATTATCATCCTGAACAGCGGGAAGGGGTAATCCAAAAAGACTTTGAGCGAGGGCTATTCTACCTGGAAGAAACACGAAACGCCACTAAAGGCGATCCCGAGGCACTCAACTACGCCGACTACTGGAATATCATGATGGCTTTTATCAAATTACAAGAACCTAAAGTTCACAAAGAAATCGCTTTTCAAAAATCGATCGACCGAAACCCTGCCTCTTTATGCGCTTTAATAGATGCATTTGGCGAGAAAAGTGTCAAAAGCCTCAATACGCATATCCCAGAGCTATTCAAGCGTTTCCATGCGACCTGCGACCAGTACCGAGAACCCGAAGAATCCCTCGATCCCCTAGCTTATGCGCAAGCGGGAAAATTGGATCCAAAACTGGTTTCGTTGCTTCATGAAATAGGAGAAAACGATCAGCTATTTCGAGGCAAGGAAGTCATTGATTGGTCACAGCAAACACCCCTAGATCGAAAGAATATGCAGCTGATAGATAGTCTTTATCAACAGTATAAATGTTATATCGGTGAATCGCTAGTGGGGAAGAAATTGTCCAGCAATATGTGGGCGGTCATACAGCATTCGACTATTGAAGATATGGAACGTTACCTCCCTGTCATTCACCAAGGCGTTCAAGCTGGAGAGTTACATGCTACACCTTTAAAAATGCTCCTTGATCGGATACATACGATCAAACATGGCTATCAATTCTTTGGCAGTCAGGGTGGCGACTATGATCTGGCAAGTGCGGAGGAACGAGCGAAGGTGGAGAAAAAATACGGACTGGAATAAGGCGTGAGTTGGTGCTTAATCTTAGTTCAACACTGAGCGTTTAAGGCTCAGGACCTGAATTACTAGATGGTTCTTATAGCAGTTCTGACTAATCAGTATCGCTATAAGAACCGTCAATCGATAGGATTATTAGGCCTTGGTCATTACCATAGGTGTGCCATCTCCACGTCTCGCATCACAAGGATCATTTACCACTTTTGCGGTACAGGTATTTCCAGCAATCGTTACTTGATAAACGCCTACAGTACCAGAACAAGGATCTTCTTTTGAGGTAGCAGTAATGGAAACCTTATCACCCGCTTGTGTATAGGTAGCTTTAACTTCGATGCTCCCATCATTGGCAAAATCAACCGTCATATCACCGCTTGCTAAGAAGGAAATTTTATTCGTTATTTTAGCTCCAGATTCGGTGGTTCCTTCCATCAACCAAGACCCTACAACGGACTGGGCAGACATAAAGAAAGGGATAATAAATAGTGCTCCTAATAGCATGAATTTTGAGAATCTCATAATTGAAATGTTTTAGTAATGAATTCAGTTTTTTCATTGACAGAAATCTTCTGTTCTACGCACAAAAGTGCGGGCAACGTAGTCCCTATAAAACAGCAGCAGGATAGGTTACTTCCTTTTAACTGTAACAGGAACACCTCAGCTGGTAAGTGGTATAATCAGCTTATTGCAAAAATGATTAAGACTGAATGAACGAGACTTCACTATTTCAATTAAGAACTGGACAAAACCATCAAAAGCAGAAAATAAAGTAGCACCTATCTTACATCGCTCGATAAAATAGGTTACAAACAGTTGATTATCAAATTTTTACACCTCTCATTTTGAGACAAGGGCCGATCTTACTAAAAGCTATACTGAATCATACATTACTCCAGTAAACTATCCACCTCGAGATAGCGTTCATTCATCAAACTCAAGCCAAATGCCGCTGCGGAGGCCGAAAAGACCGAATAATCTAGTGGTCCTTTTATCCCTGCGTTCAACGTCATGGCCAAGGCAAAAATAAGGAGTAATAGACCGCTGACCTTAGCCGACCAGCTCGTTTTAAATCCAAAGAGTAGGAACATTCCCAATACCACTTCGAGGCCGGTTACCAGTCCACCTAAAGCGGGAATTAAGCTACTAGGTACAAATGGATTCAGTGATTGGGTATAAGCCAAAAAAGCATCCCAATTGCCCCAAGCGGAGACCGCAGCCGGCCAAGCACCAAAGCGATCTGCTACGGCCGACAAAAAGGCTGCCGATAGGCTAATCCTCAAAAACAACTTGACTATTTTTTGATACATGGGTTGGGGCTGTCTCTTATACACATCTCCGAGCCCACGAGACCGAGGCTGATCTCG